>JBLGAR010000059.1:0-28176 GCA_047612385.1 Cryomorphaceae bacterium
TGCCTACGATCGCATCGCGTTGGCTTTCGCAGGATTTTTAAACATGACGGGTTATCCAGACCGTCCGCCAATAAGACCAGGCACGGCGGTCGCCGATTATCAGTCGGCGCTTTTCGGCGCGTTCGGCGTAATGATTGCGCTTTACTTTCGCGACGCGAAGGGTGGAGGGGGGCAGCATATAGACTGCTCCCTGTACGAAAGCATATTCCGCTTTACCGATATAATGGCCGCCGCCTATGACAAGCTGGGGGTAACCCGTGAGCGAATTGGCAATAAGCACTTCGCAGCGTCACCGGGTGACCATTACGAAACGATTGACGGGCGATATCTGTGCCTGACGGTAGCCGCCACCAATGTATTCCAGCGCTTGTGCGGAGCCCTTGGGCGTGAGGAGCTGGCCCAGGACCCACGATTTTTGGAGCATTCGGACAGAGCGACACACTACGATGAAATCAATACGATCGTTGCCGACTGGATAAAAGCCAACCCTGTCGATGATGTTTGTGCAGCCCTCGAGGAGTACAGCGTCCCTCACTGCCTTGTTTATACAATACAGGACATCTTTGAGGACCCTCACTACGAAGCCCGCCAGACAATCGATACCGTCGATCATCCCAGGCTGGGCAAGTTACGCATGCAGGCTTCGCAGCCCAGGCTTTCAGAGTCGCCGGCGATTACATTAAAACCGGCTCCCGATCTGGGGCAGCATACAGACAAAGTCATGAAGAACTGGCTGGACCTGGATGAAGAGAAGCTGGAGCAACTCAGGCGCAACAACACGATTTGAATCCAATTTTATCATTTGTGGATTGGGTTGGGGCAAGACAAAACAAAAGCAGTAAAGCAGCAGAGGTTGGAAATCATGGCCAGTGAAAAGCGGTTCACCTATATAGTGGTCGGAGCGGGTTCCGCCGGCTGCGTGGTCGCCAATAAACTATCCGAAGATACCGGGAACAGTGTATTGCTGCTGGAAGCTGGACCGAGTGATAAAAACCCCATGATTGACATGCCCAAGGGTTTTGGAAAAGTTGTCGGCTCAGAAAAGTACACCTGGTCCTATCAGGCAGGCCCGGGTGATCAAGGTAAGACAACAGAAGAAACATGGGTGCGAGGTCGCGTATTGGGAGGGTCCAGCGCGATCAATGGATTGCAGTATCAACGCGGGCATCAACAAGACTACGACGATTGGCAGAAAGATCTCAGCCTCACCGGCTGGGGCTGGGACACGATCGGGCCCATATTCCAAAAATTGGAAGATCACGAATTGGGAGGGGGCGAGACCAGAGGGGCGGGTGGGCCGCTGCATGTTTCCCAGAATAAAAATAGAGTGCCTTTAACGAGCAAGTTTATTGACGCCGCTGGGGAACTTGGGGTGCCTTTCAGGGCGGATCCCAGTGAATCCAGTGCGCCTGCCATCAGTTATATCTGTGCCAATATCAAGAATGGTCGCCGCTGGAGTGCTGCGAATGCGTTCCTGGACCCGATCAAGAGCCGGAAGAACTTAACCATTGCCACTGGTATTCAGGTGAGCCAGGTGCTTTTTGAAGGGGAAAAAGCAGTTGGCGTACAGTGCGGAACCGGCTCAGCAAAAAAGGAATTTTTCTGCGATCGGGAAATCATACTCTGCACCGGAGCGATGGAAAGTCCTGCCATTCTTCAAAGGTCCGGCATAGGTGATTCACAGCACCTCTCCTCGCTGAATATCCCCGTCGTATCGGATAGCCCCGAGGTGGGACAGAATATGCGCGAGCACTTGATATACACGGTGCAGTTTCGGCTACTCGGCGATTACAGCCAGAATAAAGAGTACTCTGGATGGAGACTGATAAAACATGTCTTACACTACTACCTCAAGAGAGATGGCTTGCTGGCTTGCCCCGCGTACGACCTGACGGCGTTTGTAGAAACCCAGGGTGAGCAGGGGCGTGCTGACGCACAACTGGTCATCGCTCCGTTGACGATGGACCTCGCCAGGTGGGAGGGTTTTCATAAGGGCATACCGTTTGAAAAGGAGCCGGGCATGTCTGTTTTGGGTTACGGGCTGCGGCCCCAGAGCAAAGGGTATCTAAAAATTAAATCCAGCGAGCCCGATGTCGACTATGAGGTTGTCCATAATCACCTTGTGGAGGAAAGTGATCGGCGCCTGGCAATCGGCATTGCGCGCTACATCCGGAAACTCGCTTCGCAGCCCGCATTAAAAGATTACGTCAGCCACGAAATTATTCCCGGCACTCAATATGAAAGCGATGATGAATTGCTAGAGGCGTACAACATGATGGGTGGCCCTGGCTACCATACCGCCGGTACCTGCCGAATGGGTGTCGACGAAAGCAGCGTGGTGGATGAGCGCCTGTGCGTCAGAGGTGTAACGGGCTTGAGAGTGGTAGACCTTTCCGTATTCCCTACTTTGGTTTCCGGGAATACGAATGGTCCCGTGATGGCGGTGGCTTGGCAGGGAGCCGATCTCATCCTCGATGATGCTGCGAATAAGTCCTAGCGGATATTTTGCGTAACTTACGTTACTTACGTTTTCTCCTAATAGAGCGCGATAAGCTTTTATGAATAGGCCTGCCATTATAGGTGCCAGCGCACTACCAGTCGGTCGGTATCAGACAGCGGATGACGCCGAGCAACATGTTGTGGAACATGAACTGCTGGCGAAGCTGGTGGTCGAGGCCATTGCAGGAGCCGGCGTCGACAAAAGCGATGTGGGCTCCATTGTATGTGCTCAACCGCGATCCTATACGCGCCAGAAGTACTTCAGCACATTCATGGCCAACTACCTGCGCCTGCAGTGCGAGGGAGTCGTCATGGAGACCTTTGGCAACGGCTTAACCGCAGCGCTTGCGTTTGATAAAGCCCTGGATGAAATTCATCTTGGGAGAGCCAAGGTTGTTCTGGCTCTGGCTATCAACATGGAAACCAGCACACCTTCAAGTGAGCATATGAAGGATAGCCTCAGAACCACTGGCGACGTAGATTTTCATGCTCCTAGCGGCTTTACACCGATTTCCTGGTACGCGATGGATGCCATGCGTTACATGCACGAACACAAGGTTCCCAGGAGCGCTCTGGCGTCAGTTGCCGTAAAGAATAGGTTCCATGCTTCCCTGAACCCGCTTGCCCAGTACAGAGACCTGATCACCATTGAGGATGTATTGAAGCAGCGGACCATTGTTGAGCCATTGGGCTTGTATGAGGTGCCACCGAGGGGCGACGGTGCTTGTGTTCTGGTTATCGCAAGTGAAGATGTCGCCAAGAGTCTTAACAAACCGTATTCCGTCGTCCGCGGTAGAGGGTTCTTCCATGAAGGCGCCCATCAGATCAACGAAGTGCCAAACAGTATGATCGATTTTGTTGCGGCTCAGCGGGCCTCCGCAACCGCGTACGCAAATGCTGGAGTCACAGCTGCCGATATAGATTTCGCCGAAATATATGCGCCTTGCACCATTGTGGAGGTACTCGCAAGTGAGGCAGTCGGATTAACGGAGCGTGGTCGAGGTGCTTTTCTCGCTGAGGAGGGAGTGACAACTCTGGGTGGTGCTATCCCCATTTCAACCTCCGGCGCGCTCACCTCAAGAGGGCACCCGCCTTACGCGACTCCTTTGTACAATGCTTACGAGGTCAATGAGCAATTGTGTGGGATGGCGGGGGAGAGACAGGTGGCCGGCGCAGAGCTGGGATTGTTGATGAACGAATTGGGTAACTACAATGCTGCTTTGATCCATGTTCTCGAGGCGATGCATTAGTCATGAAGTGTTTTCCAGTCACTGGCGTGCGATCCTATCCTCCGCGGGTAACGGCATTTACCGCCAAGTTTTGGCAGTCCTTACAAAATGGCGAGTTAGTAACGACCCGATGCGGGCAGTGCGATGCCTTAACCTTTCCCCCGAAACCGGTTTGTCCACACTGTTGGGCGGATAGGCAGGAGTGGACGGCGATAAGCCCGAGCGGCGTGCTTTATTCCTATACACGCATCCACGCAGCACCCGCTCAGTTTTCCCGAGAATTGCCCTATGAGGTTGGCATCGTCGACCTGAGGGAAAACCTGCGTCTCGCGTGTCGACTGGTGAACGCCGACAAAGAGTCCCTGAGGCTTGATGTCGACGTAGAGCTGGTGGCGATGCTATATGAAGATGGGCCGCTGCTCGCAGCCATGCCACTGTAGATCAGAGGCTCAACGGGTAGAAAATTCTTGACGGACATATCAGATATGCTATAAATGAAAGTGTGGTGAAAATTTGGACAGCGGGTCGCTGTAGGTTTTTCTTAACCCATAAAATACACAGGTGAGCAGCATGGCTACTAATACGATTAAACAAAAAGGCGCGTCGGTCGTCGACCGGACACATTTGGGCGGAGACTTTGCCGTCGCAGATCGCACCGAATCAAAAATATTTCCAGACGGTTCTTCGCTGGTTCGCGTAGAAGAGATTCCCTGGACGCCCTGGGTGATGGAGGGCACGGAATTCAAACTGCTGTACATCAATCGGGCACACTGCATGTTTACGGCACTGATCCGCATGCCACCGAATCTGGAGACGCCAGACCACCACCACTTTGGTGAGGCGCATGCCTACGTTCTTGAAGGAGAGTTCTCCTACGAATACGGGACAATGTACACCAAGGACTACATCGTAGAGGCAGGTGGTATCACACATAAACCTACGATCGGCCCCGACGGAGCAACGTTTTTCACCATTTTCTTTGGTGGACTCGGCGGGGTTGGAGCCGACGGGCTACCAGAGGGTGGTATTACCGACTGTAACGAGATGTACCGCTTGGCAGCGGCTAACGGTGCGGCCGACCACCTCCCGGCGCCGCCCTACCAGGAAGTCACGGCCGGGAACAGTTAAGGCAATGAACAGGGCCAGCGAAGGCGTGGTATCAGCTATGAAAAATCCAATGACAAAAGCACCGCTCAGAGCGGGGGCGGTCCTAGCCCTCGGCTTGGCCTTTCTAAGCGGAAGTGCATGCGCCACGGAAGAACAGCGACCCCCATCCAGATTCCTGCCGGACCCGACGAGCGCAAACTTTCAAAATGCTCCCGGCGTTCCAGAATGCACAAGTTTCGATGTGTTGCGAGGAGACATGGCGGCCACCCCTTCGGGCATGATGGTGCGCATGACTTCAGGGTGTGTAGTGCCTTACCAGTGGCATACAGCCTCGGAAGAGTTGATTATGCTCAGAGGTGAAGTCGAAGCGCAGTTCCTGGGGGAAAGCGTTTTGAATCTGGAAAATGGAGCTTATCTACTAATTCCCACAGGAAAACCCCATCGCTTCAGGTGCTCATCCCAGGAGTCATGTGTGATGTATGTCGGGGCCGATGCTGCCTTCGATATCCATTTTGTCGACACCGACGGCGAGTCAATCTCACCTGAAGAGGTAGACGAGGCAACACGGAAGTACGCAAAAGAGGATTGGGGTAGCTCGACCCAGAAATAATCTCCGGTCTGTTCTGAGGGAAATCACTAATAGCGAGTATGGCTGCGACGCTTCGCTGTTACCCCTCAGCTCGCTGCTTTCTTGCGTCGCTGCCCTTTGGTGCTATCAGGTAGATTCTTTACCGCCCTCTTGATGTTCTTTACCAGGGTCACTATGTCCGGATCCTTGGCCTTGTTTGTCCAATAGGCGATATACAGTGATCTACTCAGGGCGGGCGCCATGGGTATGGAAACGAATGCACTACTGGGGAATTCCATCCGGCAGGTACTTTCCGGGAAGATGGCCGCGTAGTTTTCGCCCAGTGTTATAAGTTCTCGGCTCAGTGGCACGCTGTCAATCTGCAGCGAAAGGCTCGGTGAGTGGCTTATCTTGCCGAAGTAGTTGTCCAGGGTGGTCCTCAAACCGTGCACCGTAGACGGCAGAATCAAGGACACCAGAGATAGATCTTCCTGACTGATCGTTTTTCTACCGGCGAGTTCATGCTCACGGGAAACCACCAGCATCATCGGCTCCGAGGTCAGCTTTTCCGAGGTGATCTTTTTCGTGTTTGGGACGTGATGAATAATGCCAATGTCAACCTTGCCACTGACCAACTGCTCATAGACTTCGCCGGAGGAGGACTGCACTACGGTTAGGTCGGTCAGTGGTCGATCCGCAATAAACCCCAGTACGGCGTCCGGCATATAAAGTGACATCGCCGTTGCTGAAGCGGCGACGCTCACCCGGCTATGGGGTTGCCGTTTCGCATCGTCGATAAGTCTCAGGGTGCTGGACATCTCATCGAGAATAATCTCCGCCTGCTGGT
Organism: Cryomorphaceae bacterium; assembly: GCA_047612385.1. Lineage (GTDB taxonomy): Bacteria > Pseudomonadota > Gammaproteobacteria > Pseudomonadales > Halieaceae > JBALVT01. Next base: position 6,251 of record JBLGAR010000059.1, read on the forward strand.
AGAGAAGCTCACCTATAGCGGTCAGCTTTGCTCCTCGGCCCGTTCGCTCCAGTAATGGTGCGCCGATCTCCTCTTCGAGAAGACTGATCTGCCGGCTGATGGCAGGTTGGGCTACCCCAAGACTGGCTTCCGCCTTACTGATACTTCCAAATTTTGCGACGTGATAAAAGTAGGAAAGGCGGCGCGAGTCTATTTCTTTGCGTGTCGCCACCAGGGATGTACTGTTTTTACTGGGTCTGGCCACAGGTGTTTTTCTCTTGGGCTATTATCCGGGATTTGGGCGGGAGATAAGCCCTACGCACTGGGGAAATCTTACCAGAAACGCACCATGGCTGAAAGGCGCGCTTCGATTTTAAACGCTATTCCAGCAATGTTTAATGGCATTGGCCGCTTACTGGCGCCAGCTCAAATGCAAGCCAAACGCACGTTCCTCGCCTCGTGTACTGAGCGAGTCGGTACTAATCCAGTACACATCATCTAATAAATTTCGTCCCCACAAACTCAAGGTTGTCTGGCTGTCTATGTGCCAGGACAATTTGGCTGATAGTAATTGTGCGCTGTCTACTGCTTGCTCTGTGGATGCGACACCGCGCTTGGCAAAGCTATACTCGTAAAGAATATGACCACTCCAGTGCAAGCTCTGGCGATCTAGGGCTGCGATAAATTTGTTGGGCGCGATATCTTGTAGAGTAGCTCCCGATTTATCTTCACCTTCGAGGTAATGACCGCCGATACGCAGTGTCGAATTCTGGCTGAGGTCTCGGCGCAGATCGAATTCAATGCCGACAATGTTTCCCTCCTTGGAATTTTTGAAACTCAAGGTGTCGGGGGCCACCTCAACCCGGGTGATAAAATCGTCTATCGACATATGGTAGCCGCGCAGTTCTAGTTGCGTCGCTGCAAACTTTCCGTCGATACCAATCTCCAGAGAAAGCGAATGCTCCGGGTCCAGTTCGGAATTGCCCAGAACGGTTCCACGTCCGGTAGTGCCATTAAAATAGCGCTCGGAGAGGTTGGGGAAACGTACTGCGGTTGCAAGCTCCATGCTTAGGCTCCAATTATCGGAGGCGCTCCATAGGCCGCGGGCGAAGCCTGAGTAGTCGGAATCTGATTGTCTTCCCTCTCCTGAACTGGTCTGGGTCACGTAGGACGCTCTCAAGCCCCCGGTGAAACTCAGTCCATCGAGAGTTTTCAGTGTATCAATATAGAAGCCCAGCTGGTCTTGCTCAGCATCTAAAGTCTCTTCATTCAGTAATAGTATTGCTTCGTTGTTCCGGCTGCGTTCCTGGGCTGTGACATTTCTTCTGGCGAGGTAATCGATTCCGGTGCGGACGGGCCAGTTCTCGTTCCCCCACCGGAGATAGGTGCTGCCGCCAAGGTCCAGGGATTCGCTGTCGCCTATACTGGTATTGCCCGCAACGCGTTCTACCGTTGTCGTCAGGTCCTGGTAGTGAAAGAAAGCACTGGCGTGCAATCGTTCCTCATGGTCAAGACTGAGTTGCCCTAGCCAGTGGCGTTCACGGGGGTATTGCGTGGTGGTGTGATGAGGGAAGCGGCTATTGGCCTTGCCAATATCTTTTCCGTAGGAGATTAATGTGTCGAAAGCCACCGTGGTTCTACCATCACCCTTTAACAGGGCAAGCTTTCCATTGTACTGGTCGAAGCCGGAGTGCAGCGGCTCACCGTTGCTGGTCTGGCTATCACTGGCACCGCGATGGGAAATAGCGGCACTAAATCTTCGGTCTCCGGTTCCCAGGTATTGCAGATTCTCGTCACCCGCGCTTCCCCAGTCCAGGTCCAGTTGGGTGGACAGCAACTGCGCCGGACGGAACTGTAGCACTCCACCCATAGCTCCCGAACCGTAATAAGTTGAGGCGGGGCCTCGCATCAATTCAACATTACCCAGCATCGTTGGGTCGATGAAGGAACTGCTGGTGCCCGCCCGTCGCTCAGTAAGAATGGGAATGTCCAGGTAGAAATTTGCGACACGTTGACGAGAGAGGCCCCGCACTGAGATTGTCTGGAATAGTCCGCCCTGACCACTCAGAGCAATACCGCTATGTTGCCGCAGTAGCTGCGCGATGTTTTCGGCCGGGACAGTTGTCGCTTGAGAATCTATGAGCGTCGCACCGCTGCCATCCGTGCCGCCCAAGGCGTTACTGCGGCGAGCAACAACCCGGATTTCATCCAGTATTGGCTCACTTGTCGGAACGCGAGAGTCAGCATTTTTTTCGCTGTTTTCAGTTTCCTCGGCGCAGCTATGGCTATTCCCAGAAAGAATACAAGACACTATGACTGTCGTTAGAAAGGTATAACTTACGGTGAGGCGCATAACATCCAGTATTTTTTAATACATCGAGACACGCAAGCAGATTTGCAGGTGACTGCTCCGGTTCAGTAGCCAGATCACATGGGAAAATCTGTTCACAAGGTTCTCTTTAATACTTCTTATACTTTATATTTTATGATAGGTATAGTAATATACACTAGTAAACAATCGAAAGAAATTGTCGAGACCGCGCAAGCTGTATAACGGCAAAACAATACAGCCGATCGGTGCACCTAAGTGGCTAGCCATACCGTTAGATTGAAATTTTGAGGATATGACAACATGGTTTCAATTAAGAATTACTTACTCTACGGATTTTTCGCTTCCATCTTCTTTGCTTATGCCATGTCGAGCTTTGCGGGCGATTCAGGAAAGTATGACAAGTGGCGGGAACTGCCACTTAGCGTTTCCCAAGAAACACTCGATCTCGTTCTCGCGGTGCCAAAGGTTACGCTTGCCCCTGGGTTGCGCAGTCGCGTGTTGGTCCCAGCCGGGGGCGAAATGTTCGACCCCTTTGACTTTTATGTACTGGACGACAAGCGTCTATGGGTCGCCGACGATGGTAAGAACGGTGCGGTATACGAGGTGCACCTCGATGGCGCAGTGAAACTACTCGCAGACATCAAAAAGCACGCTCCCTACTCAATCGATGTCGCACCAGCGAGCTTTGGTGAACACGCGGGTCAGATCTACACCATCGCGTTCGCACGTCCAGAGAAGGCCGGTGGTTGGGAGCTGCCTAATGCGATCACACGCATCGATCCAAAAACCGGTAAAGATGAAGTCGTCTGTTTCCTTCCCGAGAACGCCGAGCGCATACCGGGCTCAGGTGGCTTCTTTGCCCGCTTTGGTCCGGAAGGCTCGCCGTTCGCAGGGCGCCTGTGGTTAACCGCCGCAAGCAATCATACGATCTATGTGATTACGCCGGACGACGTTTGCAAGCCTTTCAAAACCTTGGATTTAGAGCTCAATGGGACACCCCGTGGCATCGTATTTACACCGGACGGCCAATCGATGTTACTCAGTGTTTCCTCGCCTACCCTGGAAAATCGCAATAAAACGAACCCCGGCGGCGGTCGCATTCTCAAGATGTCAGCAGACGGTGTTTTCTCAAAAGATCCAGTCGCCACCGGCTTGCACGAACCTGGCCCCATGGCTTACGCGCCAGTTACCTTCGGGCGCTTTGGCGGCTCGATTATAATCAGCGACTCTGGTGAGTGGCACAACGATACCGTGGCGACGGAACCGGTTGGACGCGATGGCCGTGTCTATAGCGTGAAGCAAGATGGATCCCTTGAAGTCTTGATCTCCGGGCTCGCCAATCCCGTCGGCGTTGGTTTCGTCGGTAACCGACTCATCGTGGCGGATATAAACGGTGACTTTCACGTCGGGACGCAAAAATTTCCCGACGGGTTCATGCTGGAACTGTGGACCGAGTAAGTTCAAATTTGCCCCATGGAGCCCTGCTAATGTTAAACCCGGAAGACGAGTTCATTATCGATGGCGTTATCCACGCATATAACCTGCACCCCAGTAATTACGCTGACGAAAAATCAGCCAAACCTGTCGCCGACCTGACCTATCTTATAGGTGGGGCGGGATCACCAGATCCGCAGTTCAATGTTCCAAGAGAAGTCTATATTGACGATTGGTCAGTGGAGGATGTTGCGAATGTCCTGCTTAAGGAAACAGCAACCGATTTCGGGGTAGCCCATACATTACCCCTGTACTGTTTTAAAGATGGTATGTGTTCGCTGGAAAAATCCGCTGAGTTCGTGCAGCGTTGGCCACAGCGTTTCAGTGCTTACGCAGCAGTGGACCCGCTGCGTGAGAATGCTCTGGCTTCCCTGGAGGCACAAGTTGAGTTACTCAAGCCCACCGGACTGAAAGTCTATCCAACCAGTTGGAACGGCGCGACCATTTCCCAGTGGACCATGAACGATCCCAAAATTGCTTTTCCGATATACGAACGTGCGCTAAAGCATGGCATAAAAACCATCGCTGTTCATAAAGCCGTTCCTCTGGGGCCCGTGGTCGCGGAAAATGCTTTCAATCCGGGCGATCTGGAAGGTGCTGCGGGTAATTTCCCGGATCTGAATTTCGAGATTGTGCACGGTGGCATCGCTTTCAGCGAGGAAACCGGCTGGTTGCTCTCGCGCTTTGATAACATCTACCTAAACCTGGAAGTATCCAACATCATACTCGAACGTCGTCCACGCACCTTCAGCAAGATGTTGATTGAGCTATTAAAGGTTGGCGGTATGGATATGCTCGATCGTTTTGTATGGGCAACCGGCTGTTACCTTGCGCACCCGCGCCCCACCATTGAGGCATTTTGTCGTTACGAAATTCCGCAAGACCTGCTCGAAGACGCTGGCCTGTTCGCACCTCTGTCCCAACTTACGGACGAACATAAACGCAATATACTCGCCAATAATTATGCCCGCATGAATGGCCTCGATATCAATGCCCTGAAAGCAGGGTTTGCCAATGACGAATTTGACAAGGCAAGGCAGGAAAATCCTGAGCCCGAGCCATGGAGCACGACCTCCAGGTGGCCAGAGATCCAAAAAATGCGTAGTAGTGAAACACAGACCGAGCCGGCTGCGTGATTGAGAAGGGGGTGGATTTACCCTGCAGATCCAGCGTTTTTTCGATCCTCGACACAATCAAGGATCCCTGCAGTGTCGCAAACTCTGTTCCGATGGGACTCGCCGAAATGGGGCTTGTCGACAATGTCCAGATTGCTCAGGATGGCTCAGTTGCCATTCACCTGCGCCTTACATCACCGTTTTGTGAAATGATCGCGTTCTTCAAAAACGAAGTGACCGACAAGGTGGCAGCCTTAGAGGGAGTTTCCCAGATTAAGGTAACTCACGATGCTGGCCTGGATTGGGATCCTGACATGATAGCCGAGTCGGCGCGAATTCGTCGACAAGAGCGCATGGACCAGTTAAAAAGCCTTCCAGTAAAGTTGGTTTTGACAAATTAAGTCATGCAGTCGGCTATGATATCGACAGGGCCAAAACGGATTGTTTTGGCAAGCGCCCTGGGGCTTGCCTTTGGTTATTCCTCTATCGGTATTATTTCATTTGGCATCTTCGTTCTACCGCTCTCTAAGGAGTTCGGTTGGGGGCGCGGTGATATGTCTTTGGCCCTGACTTTAATGAGTATCGCCATTGTTGTTTTGTCACCGCTGGCAGGGTCTTTATTAGATCGCTATGGTGTAAGACGTGTTCTTATTCCATCTATACTGTGCTTCGGCCTCGCTTTTTCCAGCCTGTCGCTGATGACAGACAGCCTGCTCCATTACTACGCCATGTACTTGCTGATCGCGCTGGCAGGGGTGTGCACAACGCCGGCGAGTTATTCCAGAGTGATTGTTGCCTGGTTTGATCAACACCGTGGACTGGCCCTTGGTATTGCGCTAGCCGGAATAGGGGCTGGGACCGCTATTATTCCGCTATTTGTTGAACTGCTTACGGCGAACTTTGGCTGGCGTTACGCTTTCCTTGGCATGAGCGGCTTGGTCTTGTTGATTTCACTACCTGCCGTATGGGCATGGCTCGATGATCCCGTTACCGATTTACCACAGGGCGTAGTCGGGGAAGAGGTAGGGTTTAGTTTCAACGAATCCATCGCCACTCCGCAGTTCGCCTGTATTGCTGTTAGCTTTCTACTACTGGGTATTATGTCGGGAGGAATTCTTGCGCATTTGGTTCCGCTGCTGACCGACCGGGGAGTCACTCCAGCGATGGCGGCAAGTGTCGCTTCTCTTCTTGGCGTAACACTTATCATTGCCAGGTTATTTACCGGCTATCTGCTTGATTTTTTTTTTGCGCCTACCGTTGTAACTATTTTTTTGAGTTTCCCTGTTATAGGTTTTTTTGTTCTTATCCTGGGGGCCGCAGGTGCACCCGCCGTGATTGCAGTGATACTGATTGGCCTTGGCATAGGCGCAGAAATGGATTTTATGTCGTATCTTCTGTCCCGCTATTTCGGTTTGCGAGCTTTCAGTAAGCTGTACGGAATGATATATGCCTCGCTTACTATAGGGCTCAGCATAGGACCGATTGTCATGGGATACAGTCAACAACTCGGTGGTAATTATGACTTTGGGCTCAAGGTCCTTCTTGTATCCTCCGCAGTAGCAATTGTTCCGCTTTTATTTCTGGGTGGGTATCCACAGTTGCCGAGAGTCAAAGTGACGTAGTTTACCTGCGCGGGCTGAATGCACTTTTTTCGAAACCTGAATTTTAGCGCAGCACACTGCGGCTGATTAGTTCCTTCATGATTTCGCTGGAACCGCCGTAAATACGTTGTACGCGAGCATCCACGAAGGCGCGAGATACACCGTACTCGCGCATGTAGCCGTAACCACCGTGCAATTGTAAGCAGGTGTCGGCCACCCGGCCCTGCATCTCGGTCGAGGAGACCTTCGCCATACTGACGGTTGCCTCATCCAATTCGCCGCGCATAAAGTTAGCCTTGCACTCGTCGATAAATGCGCGATGTACCCGGATGTCAGTCGCAACCTCAGCTATCTTGAATTTGGTGTTTTGAAGTTCAGACAGCGAAGCTCCGAATACCTGGCGTTCTTTAACATAGTCAGCGGTGATGGCGAGAATACCTTCTGCGGCTGCCACGGCGGCGACGGACAAGGTAAGTCGCTCACGCTGCAGTTCATCCATTAGGACTGCAAACCCGCGGTCAAGTTCGCCTAGAATTGCGCTTGCTGGTACGCGTACGTCCTGAAAAAATAACTCTGACGTATCACTCGCATGCAGGCCGATTTTCTCCAGGTTGCGACCTTTTTGGAAGCCGGCAGTGTCGGCATCGACCATGAACAAAGTTGTACCTTTGGCACCGGAGACTTCCAGGTTGGTACGCGCTACCACGACAACCACGTCACAGTGCTGGCCGTTGGTTATAAACGTCTTTGATCCGTTGAGGATGTAATCTTCGCCATCGGGTATCGCGCTGGTCCGCACTCCCTGTAAATCACTTCCCGCGCCGGGCTCTGTCATGGCGACTGCACCAACGCATTCACCGCTTACCATTTTGGGTAGGTAGTGTTGTTTTTGTTCCTCCGTACCCTTGTTCAAGATGTAATGGGCGACGATATCGGAATGCACTGCCATAGGGCCTCCGATCGATGCGAAGTTGGCTTTGGCAAACTCCTCCTGAATCACCATGGAAAACAGAAAATTGCTGCCGAAGCCACCATAGTATTCCGGAATATCGACCGCTAGTAATCCATGCTCTCCCAGCTTGTTCCACATTTCGCGCGGGAAAATTTCGTTCTTCTCCCAACTCTCGTAATGCGGGCTTACTTCGTTTTCAATAAACCGCTTAACGTTGGCTCTGAACAAGTCCAGTTCTTCATCCATTTCGAAAACTCCTCTACGCTCCGATCATACAGGCTGTTTGCGTAACATCTCGGGCAGTTCAGAAAGATGAAATCCCTCAAATGGTATGTTCTTGTCACTTTTTTGCAGGTCCCAAGTCTGTCTTGCATTCGGTGTGCCGCCGTCGACACGAATGCAGCTGCCGGTAATATAGGCTGCGGCCGGGGTTAGCAGGAATACAATAGCTGCTGATATTTCCGCCTCGGTACCATATCGCTGAAGCGGGACGCGCTCTGGATATTCGAGGAGTTTTTCCTGCATTTCCTTTGAATAGGTATCAAAGCCACTCGAGGCTATCCCTCCGGGAGCCACACAATTCACTCTTACGTTGGATGCCGCCCACTCACAGGCTACGGACTCTGATAGCGTTAACATGCCACCTCGCGCTGCACCGGAGTGCGCGAATTCGGGCCAGCCATGCCAGATGTCGGCGATGATATTAACAATATTTCCTCCATTTTCTTCCATCCAGCGATTGTAAATTTCACGCATGAAAATGAATCCACCGGTGAGGTTATTTTTAACTACAGCCTCAAACCCATTGGTTGATATGTTTTTCATTGCGGTGCGGTATTGTCCGCCAGCATTGTTCACCAGCCCGTGAATACTGCCATATTTCTCGAGGACAGAGTCAATCGATGCAATGACATTCTCCTCATTCCGTATGTCGCATACTTGCACCATCACTTCGCCGCCTTCGGAGATTATCTCAGCTTGTACATTTTCGAGCTTGTCGAGGTTGCGGCCAATAATCACCACATTAGCACCCAGAGCAGCCAGCTCGTGAGCGGTACAGCGGCCGATGCCACTGCCTCCTCCCGTGACAATGATGGTTTGACCCGTGAATAAATTTGGCGCAAACACCGATTGATATCCCATATCTAATGACTCTCGCGAAATATTAATTTCAATGAATACTATAAAGTAAATAACTTTACAGTAGTATACTATTATCGAGACGAATTATACGCAGTACTAACCCGTTTATCGGGTGGTCGTCTCACCTCAAATCCTGGCAGTACGGGTTTGATATTCTCACTGAATACTTATAGGAGTGATAACGCTTTATGAAGGGATTAGCCGGGAAAACAGTGATAGTAACAGGTGGCGGTAGCGGTATTGGCGAGGCGATTGTGATGCGCCTGGCGGAAGAGGGCTGCCGCGTCGCCCTGTTTGATATTAATCAAGAGGCCGGTGATAGGGTCGCGATGGCTGCCACAGCGATGGCTGCCACAGGCGATATAGAGGTTTTCAAAACCGATATCACCAATTTTGAGGCTGTACAGGAATCGGTTGCGGCTGTGGAGGCCTCGTTGGGGCCGGTATGGATGCTGGTAAATTGCGCCGGGTGGGATGCGCCATCGCCCTTTCTTACCCAGGACCCGGAACTGTGGCATAAAATCATTAACCTGAATTTATACGGGCCGCTGTATATGCACTATGCGGTCTGTAAAAACATGTCCGAACGAGGGGAGGGGAGGGTCGTCAATATTGCGTCGGATGCGGGCCGTGTCGGCACCAGCAATGAGGCAGTCTACTCGGCCTGTAAAGGCGGTACGATCGCCTTCAGTAAATCCATGGCCCGTGAACTGGCAAAAAGTAATGTGTTGGTTAACGCGGTTTGTCCAGGGCCGACCAATACTCCGGCAATGGCAGATGTCGTGGGTAGTGGCCCCGACGCGGAAAAATGGAAAGACTCCATGGCTAGAGGAGTACCTTTGCGCCGAATGGGGGAGCCGGGAGATTATCCGGGGATCGTCGCTTTCCTGGGCAGTGAAGACGCAGAGTATATTACTGGCCAGACCATTTCGGTGTCTGGCGGATTAAGCATGTCTTAATGTACTCCGGTTCAGTATCCACTGAGCGTGCGTAAATTGAAAATACTTCCACAATGAAAAATATCTCCCTGGAAATTCGCGAAGACGGAATTGGTATCGCTCGAATGGATATGCCAGGCCGGCCATTTAATGTCTTTTCAGAAGATATGATGGCTGATCTTGAGGAGCTGATTGAGCACGGCGCAACAGATCTCACGGGGCTGGTGATTTGCTCCTCCAAAAACGCCTTTGCCGCCGGCGCTGATCTGGCAATGATAAAAGACTTTGCCGATATGCGGTTCGATTCTGACTGGCAGGCGATGCGCGATCGATACAGCCATCTGGGGAAGCTGTTTCGGCGCCTGGAGCGATCGCCGGTCCCGATCGTTGCCGCGATCAATGGCCTTGCTCTGGGTGGCGGTCTTGAGTTGGCCATGGCCTGTCATGCTCGCGTGTGTGTGGACGTCGAGGCACCGATCCTGGGATTACCCGAAATACTTTTGGGCCTGCTACCCGGTGCAGGAGGAACGCAGCGCCTGCCCCGTTATGTGGGATTAGAGCCGGGCCTGAAAATGATATTGGGTGGCGCTCCGATTACCCCTGCGCAAGCGCTTGAAATGGGCTTGGTCGACGCTGTTGTGCCGATAGAGAAGCTATTGGCCACGGCGATTGAGTTGGTCAACAGCACTCCGGCGCTCGCCAGGTGGGATGCAGAAGCTTGGGAATTGCCCGCAGCCGATAGAGCGCTTCTAAACCGCCCAGGATGGGATGAATACTGCCGCAAGGTGAGTGGCTGGGACAGCGCAAGGCATGAATTGTATCCTGCAGTGGAGTCAATCATTGCCTGTGTGGGGCGCGGCGCCGACCTTCCAATAGACGAAGGCTTTAACGTCGAGTGGGATATATTTGTCGACCTGATGAGTGACCCCGTCGCCGCCAATATGGTAGTGACTTGCTTCCTGAATAAAACCGCAGCCACCAAATGGGCAACCGGGCAGGTAACCCAAAGTGCGACGGGCCTGGGTAAGATTGCCTGGTGCTCCGATACTCCTTTACCGATAAGACTTGCGCGCAGCACAGACCTGGTGGGTGAAGATCTGGCGTACACGCTCATTGCGGATGAGCTACCTTCAGGCAATAAGCCTTTTATCTTGCTGCGCAAAGGTACCGACGATAAAGAGCCTGTCATAAATGACGTATCGAATATGGCTGTTCTACATTATGTTGATAATCTGGAAGCTGCAGAGGTGGTTGAAATAGCAGCTCCGCCAGCACTTGGTAGGGCCATTGTTGAGCTTGTTTCGTCTATGGGAAAAATCCCGATCTGGGCAATTGCCCCGAACAGTGGAATCCGTCTTATTTTGGAAACCCTGCGCGAACGCATCGCCGCAAGTGGTCTGGATGACCATCAGTTAGCCGGTGCAGCCGGGGCAGTTGATGCCCTGCCGTTGTTTCAGTACGCGACACCAATGGCAGCGGGTGATCAGTCCTCATTTTCTGCGCAAGACAAGATAGGTGGGCTGAATGTTTTGGCTGAGGTGGCCTTGATTCTACTGCAAGAGTGCAACAGCCGCCATGAGGAACTTGATGTTTTGGCAGTGCTGGGGCTCGGGTGGCCGAAATGGACTGGGGGCCCGATGGCTTTTCTGGCTATGTTACAGCGAGAGGAACTGCCGGCGCAGGGGCTTTCATCCAGTGTCTTATCTGCAGTCAAAGAAATCGAACAGCCACTGAAGGTCAAAGCCAGTTATAGGGCTGTTGCTGTGAGCGCCGCGAGTGAAGCATCCTAATGGGCGCCCCGGGCTTACAATGACGATAGTGCTACAGAGTCTTGACGAGCTGAGCTCCTACCTGGGAGAAGCTGATTCTATCTATCTGTCCGGCTGTTCCGCCGAGATCGCTACACTGGAACACAATGATGGGCTCAGGTCGCGCAAGCGTGAGGCGAGTTTGAGCGGGATTTTTATTCCCGGTATTAACACAACCGATTACTCCGCTTGTTCTGACTTGTTACGCTTTCAGACCTTTTTTATGACTCCGGAATTTCAGCCAGGTCTAGTACGGGGTAATGTCGATTACTTGCCCTGGCGGTACCGGGATATTTTGTCGTTTTATCAGCGGAAAGCGGTTGATGTCGCTGTTGTAATGCTCAGCAAGCCAGATAGTGAAGGCGTTTGTAGCTATGGGACCTGCGCTGATTTCTCACCGATTGCGCTACCCAGAGCCCGAATCAAAATAGGTGTAATAAACAAAAAGATGCCCTATACACTGGGTTGCGGTGGCATAAGCCTTAACGATCTTGATGTCGTAGTGAACATCGATCAGCCGTTGAATTCGCTCGACAGGGCGCAGCCCGATCGGCAAGCGGTCGCGATCGCCAAGCTGCTTGGATCTTATGTTGAGGACAATGCCACCTTGCAAATGGGACTGGGTAAGATTCCAGCCGCGGTTGCAGAAGAATTGCTGGATCGCCGGAACCTGAAAGTACTTTCCGGTTTGCTGGACGAGTCAGTGCTGAAGTTGGAGAAGGCTGGAGCTTTGCATCCAGACCTGCCCGCCGTGGGCGGCGTGGCACTGGGTAGCGAAGAATTCTATCGGTGCCTGGCTTCAAACCCCCGCTTTTCAATGCAACCGGTGTCAGTAACACACAACTTGGCAAAGATTGTCCGAACACCGAGTTTCATTGCAATCAATGGAGCACTGGAAGTGGACGTACTGGGTCAGGTGAACTCTTCAGTCACTGCCCGTGGCTATCTAGCAGGACCCGGAGGTCTCCCTGAATTTGTCAGCGGTGCATTAAGGAGTAAAGGGGGGCGATCAATTGTCGTGATCTCTGCGGCCACTCCCAATGGAGCCAAGTCAAAAATTGTCCACCAGCTTACCGGTGCAATGCCATCGGTGGGTACCGTTGATGCCGACATCGTTATTACAGAGCACGGCGCTGCCGAGCTGCGCGGGAAAACATTGCCACAGCGTATCAGGGCGATGATAGGGATAGCTGCACCGGAACATCGAGAAGCACTGGAAAGGCAAGTAGAAATTACTGGATGAGTTGAGAGAAGTAACCCCAAACAACTATTTTTTTAGGAGGATTTATGTGGCCCTATCCTGAAGTAAGAAGTGTCGGCGACTTCGCCAGATTTAACGCTGGACGCAATCCGGAAAAACCTGCGCTGCTATTTGGTGACAATGTCACCACGATGGCGGAACTCGACATACTTAGCAATCAATGCGCAAACGGACTCGTCGCGGCTGGAGTGCAGCCGGGTGAACGCGTGGCGTTCTATGGCAGTAACTCCGATGATTTTCTCATTGCCCTGCTGGGAACGGCGAAAGCTTCTGCCTGCCTGATGCCGTTGAACTGGCGTCTTTCTGAACCTGAGCTAGTCGAGGTGCTGCGAGACGCGGCGCCGGTGTTTGCAATGGTGACTTCAGAGCTGAAAGATACTCTGATGCAGGTACAGGCTCTCGGTGATTTTGATTTTGCTGTGCAGGAGGTGACCCCCGGCGATCCCGCTGCGGATCCATTGCGGCACTGGCTGGCCAGTTTCAGCGACTCAGATCCTTGCCTGCCTTGTGGTCTCGATGACATCGCCTGGTTGTTGTATACCTCCGGGACCAGTGGTGTACCCAAGGGCGTGCAGCTGACCCACGGGGGGGTAATGATGATGCGCCTCTGCGAACATCTTGAGCCCGCTTACACCTGGTCGGCCGATGATACCTATATGTTTGCGACGCCAAACTTCCACTTGCTGGGCATCGGTCTTACCCTGCAGGCATTCTATAACGGCGCCACTATCGCCATTATCGCGGGTTTTGAACCGAATTTATTGCTGCAAGAGATCGAACGCAAAAGGCCAACTATTCTGGGAGTGGCACCGGTAATGATTCAAATGATGCTGGCGGTGCCCCAGTACAAGTCAATAGACTTCAGCAGTATTCGAGAAGTGGTTTATGCAGGTTCCGCTATTTCCATTGGATTGATCAAACAGGCAATTGAAGTTATGTCCTGTCGGTTTATGCAGTTTTACGGTTCAACGGAAAGTGGTGGGGCGATAACACTATTAAGACCGGAAGAGCACGACCTGGACAGTGAGCAACGGCTGACCTCCTGCGGCAAGCCCTTACCGTTGATTGAGATAAAAGTCATGGACCCCAACGGCAGCGAGCTGCCCCAGGGCACGGCGGGTGAAATGTGGGTACGTACCCCCTCAATTACCATCGGCTACAGAGGCCTGCCCGATGCGTGGTCAGAGGTTTTCGAAAACGGTTGGTTTAAAACCGGAGATGTTGCCTACGTAGACTCACAGGGCTTCTTTTATATTGTGGACCGTATCAAGGATATGATTATTACCGGCGGTGAGAACGTGTACTGCTCGGAGGTGGAAAATTGTCTGTCCTTACATCCCGCGGTTCAAAATGTCGCAGTGATTGGTGTGCCCAACGAGCGGTGGGGTGAAGAGGTGAAGGCCTGTATCGTTCTTAATAGTGGCTTTGCGGAGAATGAAGCGGAGCTATTGACCTATGCCAAAGAGAATCTCGCTGGCTACAAGTGTCCTAAATCGGTCGATTACGTTATGGCACTGCCTGTGGGAGGAACCGGTAAAGTTCTTAAAAAGGAATTGCGCGCGCCCTATTGGGAGGGACATTCACGCAAGGTGTGATTCGATCAAAGGAAGGCTTCTTGTAAGCTTCAGTCCATCATGGCTTCAGTATTTTTTTTGATCTGGGCCAATACTTCTGCTGCTTGCTTAATCTGTTTCATACTAATCCCGGCAAGAATCTCTTTGTTGGCCTCCATCGTCAACTTTCTCATTGAGCGGATAACCTTCCTGCCTTTATCGGTCAAATGGATTCGTTTGACGCGTCTGTCAGCAGCTTCCGCTCGTCGCTCGATCATTTCGGTTTTTTCCAGCCGGTCGATCAGCCCGCCTATCGCGACTTTCCCCAGGCTCATTTGTGCGGCGAGATCCGATTGGGTCTGGCCATCTCCCCGTGATACATAGGCCATCAGCCAAGCTTGAGAGCGGGTAATTTCCAGTGGTTTGAACTTATCATCAATGGCGATTCTACGCAGGCGGGCAGCGTCGTGAACCAAAAAGCCGAGGCGGATAACCCAATCCTCATCGCGCTCCATATCGTCGCCAGACAGGGCCTCATTATAAAATGTCTCGATTTTTGCCATTTATACACACGCTTATATTACTAATATGAACTTAATCATATGCCATTCAACTGACTTCAGAAAGTATAGTTTCAGCTTAAATGATCTATTTGATTTAAAGGGCTATACCTTAAAAGTGGCACAGCCCTTGGCTAGTACTATCTTATTATTGCTTCGCGCGTGGAACAGCCATTTTTCTGCGCCCGAACACCAAAAATCGAAGTTCAATTGATCGCCGGGTATAACAGGCCCGGTGAATTGACACTGCAGTGTTGTGAGTTGTGACGGTGACTTGTTGCTGGCCATACACGCTGCCCATCCGGCGATGCCGTAGCTGCAGTAGCCGTGGAGAATCGGTTTGGGAAATCCTGCGCGTAGCGCAACCTCGGGATCCACATGCAGAGGATTCCAGTCGCCTGATAGGCGATACAGGATAGCCTGACCCTCAGTGGTTGTGTATTCGACCGCTTTGTCGTGAGGGGATTTTGGCATGGACAGTTCGTTGGCTGGAGGTGGATCACCTCCAAAGCCGCCGTCGGCGCGCAGCATGAGTGTTTGTTCCAGCGTGCAGTATCGCAAATCGGAATGGGCGTCGTGGATACTGCGTTCCACCACTATTACGGCGCCTTTTTCTGCGCCGCGATCATAGACCTGACTGATGCGAGCTTTGCCGACGATACTCGTTTGTGGTGGCAGCAGAGCATGAAACGCAGCACTTTGCGCACCGTGAACCAGACCCTCGAGAGTGATGTTGGTGGCTGGGTCCTTGACCCACAGTCCGAGAGTTGCCAGTGTCACTGCAAAGGTCGGTAGAACCATCAGATCTTTTTCGTAGACATAGCGCAGCTCTTGCTCGTTGAGGGGATCCCGGCCCAGGCCCAGGCCAAGAGCATATAGAATGGCGTCGCGCTCAACGTAGTTCTGGCGGACTTCTTCGAACTTCCAATTGCGCAATTTTTCTGGATCAATCGCCATACGCTCGAAACCCCTTTACACCGGATCCCAGGTGAACACGTCGCCGGAACGATGCAGGGGGTAAAAATCGTTCTCGAACATGGGGAGTACTCGATCTATGACGGTCTGCGGTGTCCAGCCGTCAGAGGTATGAGCGGTTCGAATGGGGCGATTTTGGGAAAAGAGGTAGATCTCGTTGTTGCGCACACCGAAGACCTGGCCGGTTACCTGTTTGGCCTGATCAGAGCAGATCGCGACGGCGAAAGGGGCAAGACGTTCGGGAAGGAGTTTTTTGAGGCCTTCCACTCTCTCCTGCTGTGCGGGTGTGTCAGTCGGAATAGAACTGACCATGCGAGTCCAGGCGAAAGGGGCGACGGCGTTGGAGCGCACGCCGAAGCGTTGCATGTCCAGAGCGATGGCTTTCGATAAGCCGACAATTCCCAGTTTCGCGGCACAGTAATTGGCTTGGCCGAAATTGCCAACCAGTCCCGAAGTCGAGGTCATATGTAACAGGGCGCCACCGCCGTGTTCCTTAAAGTAGGGCGCGGCCGCACGGCTCATATTAAAGCAACCCTTCAGGTGAACATTGACCACCGCATCAAAGTCGTCCTCTGTCATTTTATGGAAGATGACATCCCGCAAATTGCCGGCATTGTTAATCACCACATCGATGCTGCCAAAGGCCTTGATTGTCGTTTCGATCATGCTGTGCGCAGCATCCCAGTTGGCGACGCTGTCGGTTAGTGCGATAGCGTCGCCGCCCGCGGACCGGATTTCCTTGCAAACCTCTGCCGCGGGGGAATCCCCACTGAGGTCGCCATGCAACGATGCGCCAACATCATTGACTGCAACCCTGGCTCCAGCCTCGGCACAGGCCAGGGCGATTGATCTGCCAACGCCGCGACCGGCGCCAGTGACTAGTACAGTTTTTCCTTGCAGCATTTTCATTTTTCAATAACTCTTAGGCAGGTCCAGGACTTTTTCGGCGATGAAACAATTAATCAGTTGTTCCGTAATCGGGGCGATCCGGGTAATGGTGACTTCCCTGAGCAGGCGCTCCACATGGTATTCCTTGGCGTAACCCATACCGCCTAGCGTTAGAACAGCCTGTAGTGCAGCATCGTAGCCAGCCCGCGCGCCCAGAAATTTGGCGGCGTTGGCCTCCGCTCCACAGGGCATACCCTGGTCATACAGCCACCCGGCTTTCATCGCCATGTTCAAGGCAGATTCAAGATACATCCAGTTCTCCGCCAATGGGTGTTGTATGCTCTGATTTTTTCCGATCTGACGACCGAAAACTTCCCGCTCCTTCGCGTACGCTGTGGCACGGCGCAGTGCATCCTGCCCAATACCGACGGCCTCAACGGCAATGAGTACTCGTTCGGGATTAAGGCTGTGCAATATATAGGAGAAACCCTTTCCCTCTTCCCCGATCAGATCTTCATCGGGGACGAAGAGGCCGTCTATAAATGTTGAATTGGAGTCCACGCACTTGCGACCCATCTTGGGAATCCGGGTGACTTGGATTTTGCTACGGTCCATATCGGTATAGAAAATGGAGATGCCGTCAGTGGGTTTCTTGCAATCCTCCAGTTTTTTGGTGCGCGTCAACAACATAATCTTGTTCGCCACCTGTGCGGTCGAGGTCCAGACTTTCTGGCCATTAACGATGTAACCGCCATCCACCTTCTTGGCAAAGGTGGTTATCTGCGTGGTATTGAGGCCGGCATTGGGTTCGGTAAATCCGAAGCAGCACTGGTCTTCACCCGATACCAGGCGGGGAATCCACCGGGCCTTTTGTTCCGGGCTGCCTTTTACGACGATCGGGTGGGGGCCAAACAGATTAATGTGTACTGCGGAGGTAGCTGCCATCCCGCCGCCGTGACTGGCAACTTCATGCATCATAATGGCGGCCTCCGTGACGCCCAGGCCCGACCCGCCGTACTCCTCGGGCATGGTGATGCCCAGCCAACCGGCTTCCGCCATGGCCCTGTGGTACTCAACCGGAAACTTGCCGTCCTCGTCTCTTTGCAACCAGTAGTCTGCGTCAAAGCGACTCATGATAGAGGCGACGCCTGCCCGCAATGCCTGATGATCTTCTGATATTGAAAAATCCATGGTTCTCTACCTTGTTTGTCTTTCTAAATTTGCCTGTGGCCTCACTGGCGAAAGTCCTTGGCCATGGCTATGACTCTTTCGGCCTGGACCTGATGGGGTCGGTCCAGCATCTTCCCTTCAAGGCCCACAGTGCCTTTGCCCGGATTGTCGTTGAACGCGGCTATCACCGCATTGGCATACTCAATTTCATCGCTGCTGGGAGTGAACGCCTCATTGATAATGTCCACCTGATTGGGATGTATGGCGATCTTTCCCAGAAAGCCCTCTCGTCGCGCTGCTCGACAATTGGCCTTGAGTCCCTCGGAGTTTTTAAAATCGCTGTATACGGTATCGATCGGCTGACTCTCACCGGCCGCCGCTGCAGCCAGACAAAGTGACCTGGCCATTTTGTAGGTAAAAGACAGTTCGCCGCCATCGAGATCCGTGTTTGCTGTCGCGCCCAGGGCCGCGGATAGGTCTTCCGCCCCCCACAGCACACCCGCAAGCCTGGGCCGTCTGCCTTGACCATAGGTGGATGCACTCAAAAACGCTTTGGCGGTTTCTGTCATGACCGATAGAATTTTTATGCCACCAGGGGGCAATCCCGCTTTGCGTTCCAGTGCGTCCAAGTAGTTTGAGACGGTATCTATATCTGCCGCGGAATCGGGCTTCGGCACCATCACCCCGGCCAATCCCGCTACTGTCACAGCCGCCAGGTCCTCAAGGCAATCCTGGGTAGTGATGGGGTTAATGCGAACCCACAGCCGCTCGGGGTGGTTTGCACCTTGCTCTGTCAGCGCTTTGACAATAAGTTCGCGCGCAGCGGGCCGATTTTCGGGGGTCACCGCATCCTCAAGATCGAGAATGATAGCGTCTGCACTGGAGGCCAGTGCTTTGACTATTTTTCTACTGCTATCCCCGGGAGCAAAAAGTAGTGACCGATAAATCATGCGGCCTCCTTTGCCCTTAGCATCAGGGCATTGCGAACACAGAAGGCGATCTCAACATCTTCCTGGTTGATCCCACGGTGTTCAAAAGTGACGATTCCCTGGGCCGGGTTTGACTTACTTTCGCGCATTGCAATTACCGTCGTCTGCGCGCGGATGGTGTCATTGGCGAACACGGGCGCCGGAAATTTCACGTCCGTCATGCCCAGATTGCCAACGGTTGTTCCCAACGTTGTGTCCTGCACACTCAGGCCGATAATCAGGCCGAGGGTAAGCATACTGTTTATCAGTGGGCGGCCAAACTGAGTGCCTTTGCAATACTCGTGGTCAATGTGGATGGCTGCCGGATTATAGGTCAGGGCGGAATACAGCATGTTGTCCGACTCAAGCAGTGTGCGACGTATTTCATGCTCGAATACCTGGCCGACGGTAAACTCATCAAAATAAAGGCCTGCCATGATTTTCTCCTTGGTTAAACAAACGTCAAAAATTAAAATTTAAATAGACCGAAACCCTACGCTAAAAGCCCCAGGATACTCACCGCCGCGACGCTATTGCTGGGAGAGCCGCCCAAATTGTGGGTGAGTCCGGTGTGAATGTTGGCCAACTGTCGGTCCCCGGCGCGACCCAGTAACTGGGTATAGATCTCATAGGCCATCCGCAGACCGGTAGCACCCACCGGGTGGCCAAAACATTTCAGCCCCCCATCCGTTTGCACGGGCAACGCTCCATCGGCGTCATAGCGGCCATCGAGAATATCTCGCGGTGCTTCACCGACCGGGGAGAAACCCAGGTCTTCCATAATGACGAGTTCGGTCACCGAAAAGCAGTCGTGCACTTCGGCCAGGCTGATGTCTGTTGCCGGGTTGCCGATTCCGGCTTCCTGGTATGCTCGCCTGGCGGCTTCCCGAGTCGTGCGGACGTAACTACCATCCCATTCGGTACTGCCGCTCTCCCAGCCGTTACTGGCGGACAGTTGAATAGACTTCACGGCAACCAGGTCCTGCTTGCCCATTGATCTGGCCATGTCTGGAGTGGTGACAATTGCGCAGGCGGCGCCGTCGCTAACCCCACAACAATCGAAAAGTCCCAGTGGCTCAGCGATCACGGGCGCCTTCAGAATGGTTTCAATGTCGACTGCCTTACGCAGGTGGGCTTTGGCATTTTTTACACCGTTTTGGTGGCTTTTCCAGGACACATGGGCCATCGCTTTTTTGAGGTCTTCCAGGCTGATTCCGTGCTTTGCCTGATAGGCACTGGCCAACTGTGAGAAGTTACCGGGGGCCGAGCCGTAGGGCATCCACAGGTCGTTGTGCAGTCCTTTGGTCCTTAGGGGGAGCCCGCCGTAGCCTGTGTCCTTGAGTTTTTCAACGCCAAAAGCCAGTGCGATATCTGCAGCGCCGGAGGCCACCGCATATGTTGCGGCCCGGAGTGATTCCGTGCCGGTGGCACACATATTTTCGACCCGTGTCACCGGTATGCCCGGAAGGCGTAAGCCAAAAGCCAGGGGTAGGGCTGAGTTGCCGACGTTGATATCATCCAGCGCCGATCCCAGCCAGGCCGCATCGATCTGATCTGTCCCGATACCTGCATCGACCAGCGCCTCCTGAAAAGCCTCGGCCATCAAATCCTCAGTGCCACATTCCCAGCGCTCGCCAAAGCGGCTGCATCCCATGCCCAAAACAACGACTTTGTCTTTTATTCCCGCAGCCATTTATGCCGTGCCTCCCGCGTTGAGCGCAGTCGCCTTCCAGAAGTAGTGGCGGTAGCCTCGGGCCTTATCGATGCTCTTGATTCTGAACTCCATGCGCACGGTGTCGCCAACGGCGAGTCCCTCAGGTGGAAGATCGGCAAATTCCATAGGCAGCCGCGCCCCGTTTTCAAACTCCACTAAACCGAAGTAAAAAGGTGGATCAGGGCAGTAGCTGAGATGATCTGTGGTAATCGAGACGACAGTTGCCTCCAGGTCTGCCAGGCACACCTCGATATAACCGGTTTCACTGGAGAAAGATCCGTTCGCGGCAATGGGAGTTTTTGGAAACTGGACGGCGTCCTCGGCCGTGGTTTTGCCACCTATAAATGCCGTAATGTCTTTGCGTAGACGGCCATGAACACTCAGTGCTGTTTTGTCGATACGTTCAGAACGGGGGCCATAGTCCAGGTCTATGAGATTTCGGCTGGTGGCAAACGCGGTATAGCCGATCGGCCTTTTGGTAGCCATTTGGGATTCCAGGTCACTGTTAGCCTCGTCAATCGTTTGCAACATCTTGAACACCAGCGCGTCACAGCCGTTGCCGAAACCGGTCACCAGGACGTTATCGCCAACTTTTGCTTTCTCTATCGCCATACACAGACCGGCCAAAGGTAGAGCTGCTCCGAGATCGCCCACCTCCAACAGCAATTGCTGTGTGATCGGCGTTGCGTTGTGCAGTTCCAGTGAGCGCAGCAGTTGTTTTTCGCAACCCGGAACTGGCTCGCACAGGATGGCCCAGTCAACATCGGCGGGGTTGGTATGGGCTTTTTCAAGTGCCGCTTGCACCGTAGGGACCACCTGGGACTGCAGCATTGTCTCCTTTACCCAGCGCTCTTCGCCCTGATAGGGCATGAAGCCATCGGACCAGTAAAAATCGATGGAATCCTCGTGAAGGCTGTGCCATCCGATCAGTTGCGCGATGGGATTCTCGTCGTCTGTTACCACCGCGGCAGCGCCATCCCCCCAACTGATTTCTGCCCAGCTGCCGGCCTGCGCTATTCGCTTCTCTGCGGCGATGATCAGATGTTGACCTGAACTTTGGCCGAGAAGGCTTTTTAGCAAAGCGGATGTGCCAGCGCGTCTAGAGGTACTTTGGTCCGTAGTAAACACCGTGGTGGGCAGATTTAATGCCGCTGAGGCGATGCTGGCTGAACTGCGATCCTTGAAGGGGTGTGACGTTGATGCGACAGACAGCTCCTTGATACTTTCTCTGCCTGACTCGCGCGTAGCTCTTCTGGCAGCTTCTACCGCCATGGTGACAATATCCTGATCCCAGCGGGCAGCGCTCCGCGAGCCTCGGGACTTCCCTTTTAAGCCGGGTAGGGCCCAGGCATGGGCCCGATAGATATCAGCTTTCTCCACCCGGGTTGAGGGGAGATAGCTGCCGATAGCGCTTATGCCTCGAGAATACACACTGCAACTCCTGGAAAAGGTCTACAGGGTTAAAGTAACATTAT
>JBLGAR010000060.1:0-28027 GCA_047612385.1 Cryomorphaceae bacterium
CCATGATTTATGACGAAGAACTGCGACTGGTGTATGTGGGTACGGGGAATGGTTCACCCTGGAGTCATGAAATCCGCAGCAACGGTGTTGGCGACAATCTCTATCTATCATCTATTGTTGCCTTGCATGTAGATACCGGTCGGGTTGCCTGGCATTACCAAACCACGCCGGGCGACAACTGGGATTACACCGCCGTGCAACCGTTGATGCTCGCCGATTTAGCGATCAACGGCATCCTGCGCAAGGTCATCATGCAAGCGCCCAAAAACGGCTTCTTTTACGTGCTGGATCGGGAGTCGGGCGATCTGATGTATGCCGACCCTTATGCGGAAATCAATTGGGCAACTGGGGTGGACCTCGAAACCGGTCGCCCTACCGAAACACCACATGCAAGATATCAGGATGCATTAACCATGATTATGCCAGGACCCACCGGGGCTCATAACTGGCATCCTATGTCATTCAATCCGAACACGGGTTTGGTTTATATCCCCACGCTGCAGGGAACAGTATTTCCCTATGCCATTATGGATGACTATGAGTTCACACCCGGATCCTGGAATCTCGGCATCGAGTTTGATTCTTTTGCAACCCAGGAAGTGCTGCCGGACTTCGCCTACTCGCCAGGTACCGGACCGGCAACTCGTTCACCCGGCGCCTTACTGGCCTGGGACCCGATTACACGCCAACCTCGATGGGCCCATGATTACGACTTCACCATAAACGGCGGCACACTCTCCACCGGAGGCAATCTGGTATTCCAGGGAGGGGCCGACGGTTTTATGCGGGCATTTGCCGCCGATGATGGGGAACTGCTGTGGGAGGTCGACCTGGGAGTCGGCATCATGGCCGCACCAATCACTTACCAGCTAAGCGGCATTCAGTATGTTGCTGTGCTCGTAGGCTGGGGTGGTTCTTCGGGTTTGTTCGGGCCCAATTTCGATGGCGAATACAAACCTCAAGGAAGACTGTGGAGCTTTCGCCTCAATGGCGATGAAATCATTCCAGTGAAAGGTCAGCCATTACCCGAAATAACTGCACTCCCGTTTGATGATTCGCCGGAATTAGTCGCAGACGGTTACGACAAATATTCGACCAACTGCATGGTCTGTCATGGTGCCGAAGGTATCAGTGGAGGCCCCATTGCCGATTTGCGTTATGCTTCCGATGCGACCTACGGAAATATTCAAGCGATCGTGCGCGAAGGCGCCTATGCCAGCCTTGGCATGCCGAATCTGAGCAACGCGCTTAGCGAAGCGGATGTAGACAGTATTCTTAACTGGATCTTGTCGCGTAGGGCATTGTTGGAATAATACATAGGGAAAGATTCATTTTCTCTACTGTTGGCAATGCGAGGTGCTTGAATAATTCTGAGCCTATTTAAATTCTATGAAACTAACCTCTCACACCATTCTACTTTCCGCGCTGCTTCTGTTTAGCGCTGAATCCGGCGCGCAAATTTCACAGTTGGATGTGGGCCTGACGGCAGAGCGAGAGGTCATTCTCGCTTTTAGTGTTGCGGCGAAGTCAGCTTCAGCACCCAGGGTTCTTGTCATCGCAGGGATAGATGGGACCTCCCCTGCCTCACAACAAGTGCAGTCGCTCGTCACACAATATGGAGAACGTGATGCTTCAACCCGTGACGTAAACCTCTTGGCGATACCCATAGCCAACCCCGGCGCAGAGATTTCAGTATTTCCCCCACAAGGAGATGCCTATGGGGAGAACCCCGTTGCTCACGCCTTGTGGCGCTGGACCGGTGTGCATGCACCGGACATTGTCGTTATTGTCGGCGATGACAGCGCGAGATTTGGTGAGGCTGTCTCAACTCTGGCGGTAGCAGGCGTTGGGTCGATTCCGGTGCAAACCTATTCAGACATTTCTGCCTTAGGCAGTCAATTGACAGAGTTTTCAGATCTTGACTATTCTCCTGCCCGCCGTGAAGTGGAACGTCGCCTGTCCAGGTCGCCGAGCGAGCTTGCTGAACAGTTGGCGGGCATTTACGGGCACGATTTTTCAACTCCCGCCTATGTACCAGGCATGGGCTTGATCGGGCGTCTTCGACTGGGCCAGGTTTCTGCCGTAGAAGAACAGTTAGAGAAATATTTATCTGCCGGCGAGATTGTCGTTAGCAATGCATCATTAATGGCAGGCCAGCTTGTGTTCGCTGAATTTGGCCGTTTGAGCGGAGACTCTCGAGCTAGTGATCTGGTGATTCAGGCAGCAAACCTCGGCTTTGACGAGAACGGTACAATGCTGGAATCCATGCCCTTTCACAACGAGATGAGTGACTCGGTTTTTATGGCACCGCCATTGCTAGTTCACGCCGGAGTCTTCACTGGAGAAGACAAATATTTCAACATGGCTGCGCGTCACATCACCTTCATGCAAAAGCTGTTACTCAGAGAGGACGGTCTCTATCGGCATTCTCCGCTGGCGGATGTTGCCTGGAGTCGCGGCAATGCGTTTCCGGCTTTGGGGCTGGCGTTAGTGCTGTCAGATTTTCCGCCAGAGCACCCGGCGTTCTCTGACTTACTGAATTCTTACCGGGATCACTTAAAGAGCCTAATACCTCATCAGAACGCCGATGGCCTCTGGTATCAGGTTGTCGACTACAAAGGCTCTTTCCCCGAGCTCTCATCAACCGCAATGATCGGCATTGCCATCAAGCGTGGCCTCGACAAGGGATGGTTGGATGTAGCAAGTTATAGACCGGTGTTGGACGCTATCTGGCGAGCCGTGTTGGTCCGGACCAGTCTCAGCGGGGAATTTATTGATGTCTGTACCAGCACAGGAAAAATGCCAACGCTTGAAGCCTATCTCAACCGCCCAGCTATTCTTGGTCTGGACGACAGAGCAGGTGGAATGATCATGAATCTGGCAATTGAGATGCTATGAAAGTAATTACAGGAGGAGACTAAGTATGCAATAAGAAGCAGAACAAGGAAGAAGGGACACTGATAACTTAGTAACCTAAGAAAGCCCTGCAACCCAAGAGCGAACACTAGGTTGCCAACTTATCAGCATTCCCGGCTTTTCCGCCTAACGACTGTTATGTCGAATTTGGTACAACGCTGAGAGTCGAAAAAACTAGCAGCCATTCATAGTGCTTATGTTTGAAAAAAATTAGCTAATCTTTCGGCTCAATTCCTACCCCGCCACCAAATACTAGCCCTAATAAACGCCAGGACAAACTCTTATTGAAGTTCACTGACGCTATCGCGTGTTGCGATTAGGAATTCTCGGATTAAGGGTTCTTACATGTTCGGAAATAGAACGAATTTGGCTGGCAGTAAAAGTGTCTGCAAACGCCGGCATACTGTTTTGACCATTGCTTATAATGCTGGCCACACGGTCGGTACCGAATGCCGCCAAACCTTCAAGAGGCATGCCGTTGTGACCACCCTCACCCCGCCGCCCGTGACAAAATACACAGGTCTCCTGAAATAAAGCCAGCCCTTCGGGGTTCGCCTGTGGCGGGGTAATTTGCTCCAGAGGAATAGAAGTTTCTTCACCCTCTTCAAGCAACTTAAACATCCACATACTGTCGCCCCGATTAGAACCTGCCAGCAGGTTGCCTGCGGAAAACACCGTCACATATTGTTCGCCCTCGTGTTCAAAAATAGTCGGTGGCGCGTTGACCCCGGCGTCAGTCATAAACTCCCACAATTTGCTGCCGTCACGAGAGTCCAGTGCTGTAAAGCGGCCATCGTTACGGCCGGCAAACAACAGGTTACCTGCGGTGGCAACCAGACCGCTGTAACAACGACTGGACCAGCGTTGAGACCAAAGTCGTTGGTTAGTTCGCAGATCCATAGCTGCAACAATTCCCGTGACAGCAATAGGTGCAAAGCGCATGCTACCACCGGTATATCGATCACCTGATTGAACTTGTTCGACACCATCGCGGGTAGTGTAGGCCGCCTGCCGCTCACCGGCGCAAACGTACATTACTCCTTTATTTGGGTCTACTGTACTTGGTGGCCAGTTTGCTTCGCTGCGACGAAGCAGCACTGGATCATCCCAAAACGGAGTGAAGATGGCACCATTGTTAACCATCGTGAAACCTTCAGGCGGGATATCCAATGTCTGAGTGACGAAGGCGTCACCTACAGGGTAGGGTTGCGTGGCCGCCGTTGCTTGGCGGGGCTCTTGAGGAACAGGCCGCTCCTCTATGCCAACAAGAGGCTCTCCGTTGGTTCGATCAAGAATGTACACCCAACCCGTTTTCCCAGCCTGCGCCAGCCCCTTGCGCGGCACGCCGTTATAATCCAGATCAAACAACACCACCGGGTTTGGCGCATCAAAGTCCCACAGATCATGGTGAACCTGCTGAAAGTGCCACCGATATTCGCCGGTATAGACATCCAGAGCTACGATGGAAGCGGTGAAAAGATTGTCTCCGGCTCGTATGGCGCCATTGTAATCCGGCCCAGGATTGCCGGTAGAAAAATAGATCATACCGAGATCAGGATCCACCGCTGGTGTATGCCAAACCGTGCCACCACCGGTTTGCCAGGCATCATTGTCCGCGGGCCAAGTGTCATAACCAAATTCACCTGGAGCAGGCACTGTATAGAAGGTCCACAGCAAGCTGCCATCGTCTGCACTGTAAGCCTTAACACGCCCTCGTGCGGCGAATTCAGCACCGGCGAAACCGCTAATCACCATGCCATTAAAATACAGTGGCGCGCTGGTAATGGTATACCCCTCTTCCCAGGCCTCCGCCTGAATAGACCAAACCTCTTGCCCGGTCTCCTTGTCTAAGGCCTTCAATACACCGTCGAGTTGTCCTACAAAAATTTTGTCTTCGCCGAAACCTACTCCGCGGCTGGTCCAACCACAGCAGATAGTTGAAATTTCTGAACTGAGATTTGCCTTGTTGCTCCACAAGACCTCGCCAGTTTCGATGCTCAATGCGAAGACATCGTCTGCACCGGTGATGATGTACATGACCCCTTCATGGATAATGGGCTGTGCTTCACCGGAATATTTCGCTCCGACACCAGAACCCTCAAGATGCGTTCGCCACAGCGGGCCCAGCTGACCAATATTCTCAGTATTGATTTGTGTAAGGGGAGAAAAATTACGGTTGTACAAGTCCCCACCGTTGCTGAGCCAACTACTGACCGGCAATTCCCTCAAGGTGTCGGCGTCGGGCCGAACTTGCGAAAATTCCGCTGCCTGCGATGATGAAAGATAAACAGAGAACAGCAGTACTGCCAGAAACCGGTGCTTTACATTTTCCATGGTTATAGCTCTAAGTCGACTAAATAGGATCAGGAACAAATCAAGGTATAGGTCAAATAGCTTGTGACATTTGTACTATGCTCTCTATCTGGATGCAATCTTGATAGCATCTTGCAACTTTGCGTAAGCTCAATGCGATTCTGGCCTTTTTAAGCGAGAGCTTTTTCAATACTTTCCCGGTGTAGACAAAGACAAGATTCGCAGATACTGTTTATTGCTCCTGAATCCCCACATGAGTTCAAGATGTCTATGCAAACTTCGACAATTTTCAGAACGGGACTTATCGCCATTCTAAGCATGGTTCTTGCCGGAGCTGCAGTCGCGCAGATTGCCAGTGAACCCTCCCCTTTTGAGACCGACAATCCAAATGCTGTTGTGCCCGGCGAACTATTCACCGAACCGCCGACACTCATCAACCTTGGCTTTGAATGGCTGATTCAGGGGGATGACAATCGCAATGCCAGCGTCTCGGTATGGTTTCGCGAGCAGGGCACAACACAATGGCGCGATGGCCTGCCGCTACTGCGGCTTAATGGCGAGCGCGTTTTCAGCGAGTCTCGCGTCGACGTTATCGTTCCTAACATGTTCGCCGGCAGCGTGCTGGACCTAAAACCCGACACCGACTATGAGACTCGATTTATTATCAACGACCCAGACGGGGTGATTGGCAACCCCGAACGTCTTGCGCTAGTGCGCACTCGCGCTGAACCTCAGCCCTACGCTGGCGGCAGGGTGCTTCACGTCTATCCCCACGGATACTCCGGCGAAAAGCTAGAGCCGGCCTTCGAGGGGCTAATGTGCGCCTATAATGAGTGGTGTGCTGGCACAGATTGGGCGACATCGGGCCGGCCTAGAGTGCGTGCTGGCGATACCCTCCTTGTTCATGCTGGCCTCTATAAATATAACCGCTACGAGTACACCAATAACGCCAACGTGAACCGATCGACGCCGCTAGACGGAACCTATTACTTAACCGCCGATGGCACAGCAGAGCGACCGATCGCGATCGTAGCAGCCGGCGATGGCGAGGTTATATTTGATGGAAATGGAAATTACGCGCTGTTCGATGTGCGTGCCGCGGATTACACCTACTTCGAAGGGATCACGTTCCGTAACTCCGAGATAGCTGTGCTAGCCGGGACGCAATTTCTTGCCGGCTCCAAGGGCCTCACCGTTAAGCGCAGCCGTTTTGAGAATGTCGGTGCTGGTGTATTTACGAACTATTCGGGGTCGAGCAATTTTTATATCGCCGACAGTACTTTTATGGGGCGCAACGATCCGGATCATCTGATCGGCTGGCAAGGCCAGATATGGGAACAGTTCGCCGGACTGGAAGATCAGGTATTTCCCCCCGCCATGGCATCCTATGTGGCCATCAAGCTTTATGGCCCCGGCCATGTTGTCGCCCATAACTACATCGCCGACTTTCATGACGGGATTAACGTTGAGACATACGGTAATCCGGACGGTTCAGTTGCTTCAGGCCCAGGAATCCCCGACGGGCCTAAGTATCCGCCGCGCGAATATTGGGATCGTCGACCAGTCGCGATCGATTTCTACGGCAACTACATTACTAACAGCCACGATAATCCGATTGAAGCCGATGGCAGCATGCACAATATTCGCATCATGCGAAATATGTTTATCAATCACCCCTCGCACGCGTTTTGCAATCAACCAGCACTCGGTGGTCCTGTTTACTGGATTCGCAATATCGCCTATCACTTACCGACAGGGTCAACCCGTTTAACCGCGGGCTCGGCTGGTGCAATTTTTTACAACAACACGATTCTGTCCGAGACAAATGTCATCGGTGCATCAAACGTACACTGGCGCAACAATCTATTTCTCGGTGAGCAATCAGCAGATGAAATTTTCAGCGTGACTACTTTAACCAGCTACTCTTCGTCCGACTACAACGGCTTTCGCCCAAATCCGGACACGGAAATTTCGTTTCGCTGGCGCGCACCTACCTCAAAAATACTAGTCGACGTAACTGATCCGGACTATGAAGCCGAGCTTGAATCTCGGGAATTTGCAACACTCACAGACTATTCAACTGCAACAGGTCAGGACCGAAATAGTGTGCTCGTAGACTACGACATCTTCGTAAACGTACCACCGCTTGACGCGCGAGATAACGAATCTTTACAAACTCTCTACGACGCAGCTGATCTCGACTTTCGGCTTCGAAGTGGCTCGGCCGCAATAGACCGAGCAATGGTGTTGCCGAGCATAACTGATGGCTTCAACGGGCAAGCACCCGACCTGGGTGCACTAGAGTTCGGGGCAGATGCTCCTATTTACGGACCGAGGCCGCAATAGGAAAAATAGCAACAGGCTATGTTTTTGAACTATTGTTCAATCACGCCGCCCCCTATGATTTATTCTCTACCCTAATCAGGCAGTGGCATACCCCGCTCCTGCAGTACTTCCGCGAAGGTCCTGGAAGCATTAACTCCAGATGGAAATCCCGTATAGAGAGTCACCTGCGCAATCAACTCCGAAATTTCCTGTGTAGTCAGCCCATTGTCCAACCCCCGGTTCAGATGCACCCGCAGTTGATCGGTCTGATAATTGCCCAGCGTCACGGCGATGGTCGCCAGGCTACGGTCACGCGCTGACAATTGTTCGCGGGTCCAGGTTTCACCATAAACAAGGCCATCGATTAACTCATCGAGATAAGGCGCAGCAGGGAAACGTCCATCGCCCATCGGTAGGCCTCTGGCCTCGAATACCTCGGCCGTGACTCGCGCTGCATTCACGCCAGTGGGAAAGCCGGAGTAAAAAGTCACGTGGGTAATAATTTCTCCAATCTCTTCCTGAGTGACGCCATTATCCAGCGCCCGGCCCACGTGATAGCGTACTTCGCTGGAGGCATATAGAGCGGTGCCCACAGCAACGGTAATCATGCTGCGATCGCGGGGTGACAACTCTGCGCGCTTCCAGGTTTCGGCATAGACTACCTGATTGAGTAAATCTCGTAGGTATGGGGTTTGCGGAAATGCTCCCGGAAACTCCAACTCGGGATCCACCGGTGGCTGGCGTGAAGAAGCCCCTGGTGGGCTCGCGGGCAGACCTCGCTCTGCGAATACCTCTGCAGCCACACGGGCGGCATTCACCCCAGTTGGAAAACCCGAGTACCACAGGACATGTGCAATGATCTCCGATATTTCGGCCTGAGTGACACCGTTATCCAGTGCCCGCCCCATATGTAGACGCAGCTCAAAGGTAGCATAGAGTGCCTGATTCACAGCGACAGTAATCATGCTGCGGTCCCTAGCTGACAGGCCAGGACGCTCCCATAAGTCACCGTAGACGTAGGTATTGCGCACCTGCCCCAAGTAGGGGGCGGCGTCATAGGCGCCGGGAGGTGGAGGGGGTTGCTGGGCGAAGGCGCCTGACCAAAATAAAAGTATGGCGAACGCGCTCAGCAACTGAACACAAAATAGTTGTTTAATTCTTAAATTCGGACCCGGCATAATCTGCCCCTCTCGTTGTTTTGAAATCGTTTATGGGTAAAGCGTGTATCGTCAATTCCTGTGTGTGGAAATAAAGGGGACAGATTTATTTGAACGACGATAAAGGCTGCCCTATTTCTTGAAAACAAATCTGTCCCCTTTATTATTATTTATTAAAATAAATCTGTCCCCTTTATTCTTGTAGGTGGTGCCGACAATACGGCAAAAGGCGTAGGAAGGAAATATGGAGCACAGACCACGTCTTTGAAACGTTTGGCTTAGGGCAAGACAAAAGCAATCACTCGCTCTGCCGCACCGCTCACCCCTCCCCCCACGGCGAGCACGATGTATTGCTTGCCTCCGGCCATGTAGGTGATGGGTGCGGCATGAAAGCGCGCAGGCAGGTCCAGATTCCATAACTCGGCTCCTGTCTGCTTGTCGTACACACCGAGGCGATTGGTCTCGAAGCCCTGTCCGATGAACAATAATGTCTTGGTAAGCAATGGGCCGCCCAGTTTTTCGTAGTTTCCCATATCTGGCAGCTCTAGACCTTTCAGTGCCGCGTGAGATTTCGGTCCCTCTCCTACTGGCACTTGCCACAACTT
Source organism: Cryomorphaceae bacterium (assembly GCA_047612385.1). Classification (GTDB taxonomy): domain Bacteria; phylum Pseudomonadota; class Gammaproteobacteria; order Pseudomonadales; family Halieaceae; genus JBALVT01. The sequence goes on from JBLGAR010000060.1 coordinate 9,317, forward strand.
GTCGCCCACGTTCATATCGAACGCCACCAGTTGCGAATAAGGCGGCTTAAACAGTGGCAGCCCACGGGGGCCACTGAGATCTCGCACCCTCGGCCGAATCATCAAGTCCGATTGGAGCTCCGCTGCTGGAGGGTAGATGTGCACCATTGAGAAATGCGCCCAGCTGGGCACAATCAAACTCTTGCTGTCGGGGTCGAACGCGGCACCCCACCAATTCGCTCCGCCACTCCAACCGGGTCGTATAATATTGTCACCTGGCACCGGCGGTGTGTACAACGGACCACTGTGATACTGGCGGAATATATCTAACGCCTCCTGTTTGATGGCAGGGGTGAAGTCAACTAGGTCATCCTCTGTGGCGCCGTTTGTAAGAAACAGCGGCGGCTTGGTGGGGAATGGCTGGGTCGGTGAAGTTTGCTCGCCCAGAACCGTCGATTGGGGCACCGGACGCTCCTCGATCGGCCACACCGGCTCGCCCGTAGCACGGTCGAACACGAAGGTAAAACCCTGCTTGGTAATCTGTGCTACCGCCTTGATAGGTTTTCCATCGACAACGATATCGATCAGGTTCGGCGCCGCCGGCGGATCGTAATCCCACACCGAGTGATGCACGAACTGAAAATGCCACACCCGCTCACCGGTCTTCGCATCCAGCGCCACTAGCGAATTGGCAAACAGATTGTCGCCATGACGATGTCCACCGTAATAATCCGGCACAGTGGTTCCCACTGGCAGGTAGACTAGGCCAAGCTCCGGATCGGCGCTCATCAGGGTCCATACGTTGGCACCGCCACTAAACTGCCAGGCATCGGCCGGCCAGGTATCGCTGCCGTATTCGCCGGGTTCGGGAATGGTATGAAAAATCCACTTCAGCTCACCGGTGCGCACATCGAAGGCGCGTACGTGTCCCGGTGGCGCTTCTTTCATATCGGTACCCTCGGTCATGGCAGAGCCGACAATCACCACATCTCCCACCACCAGCGGTGGCGAACTTACCGCATATAACGCTGGATCTATGGTGCGACCGAGGCCGCGCTTGAGGTCGACACGCCCGCCGCTATTGAAGGCCCGATCGGGTTGTCCGGTTTTGGCGTCAATCGACATCAGGAAAGTGCGGCCCGCGGCATAGAATAGTCGCTCCTGTTCACCATCGGTCCAGTAGGCCAGCCCACGAGTCATGAAGCCATGCACAGCGGGTCGGCCATCCACATACAACACTGGGTCATAGCTCCAGAGGGTTTCACCAGAGATTGGATCGATGGCGGCAATCTGCCCGAGGGAGGTGGTGGCATAGAGCACACCATTCACCATCAGCGGAGTCATCTCATAGGCATAGCTGCGGAAAGAACCACGCTCGCGAATAACCTGGTTGGCGTTGCGAATCTCTTCATCCACCGAGGTCCAAGTCCATGCCGTCTGCAAGCGCTGCACATTGTCGGCATTGATCTGATCCAGCGGCGAATATTTACTATGGCCGAGGTCACCGCCATAGGCAGGCCATTCGCCATTCGGAGCCCCCTGCTGTGCAAATCCACTGTGCCCGAAAGCGAGAATAAAAAGTGCTAAACTGCGCGCGGCAAGAATACGAAGCATAGTGACACCTATTTGTTCGAAGAACCTGACTCTGAGCATATTCTCATCGCTGCACCATCACAAGTTGCCGGGCTAAAGGATCTGAGCAACTTGATCTTTTGAACACTCAGGCCAACCAAGTTACTCTGACCCCATTGGCTGTGACCCCATTGGCTGTGACCCCATTGGCTGCTCTAGAAATTAACTCTGACCTCGTTACTAACTATTTCGAAAATACTCTGGCAAATGCTTCATAGAAGGAGTAGTTTTTGACAGTCAATTCCAATTACCACGAAAGACACTCTCAGGAATCAAGCGATGAACCTACGGCTTCTAGTACCCACGATTGCGAGTTTAGTGCTGTGGAGTAACGCATGGTCAGCAGAAAATTATAAAGTGCCAAAAACCGAGTGGGATCAACCGGACCTGCAAGGCGTATGGAATTTCTCCTCAGACATACCCATGCAAAGACCTGCACAATATGGTGAGCGTGAGTATATGACCGAGGAAGAGATTGCCGAAATTCGCTCGCGTAGAACTGCCCGAGATGAGGGTTCAGACGCCGCGATTCCCAATGGAGGAGTCAACGAGGCCTACAACGACTTCTGGGTTGAAACAGGTGGAATCGCAGACGTCGCGCGCACCTCAATCATCGTCTACCCAACCAATGGCCGACTGCCTGCCTATGCCGAAGGAGCAATCGTTGTTCAGGGACGACTCGACCCTGATATCGATGGCGAACGCCCGGTGAGATTTACCGGCGGCGGTATTGGTAGCGATGGCCCAGAAGACAGAGGACTGGGGGAACGCTGTATCGTAGGGTTCAATGCCGGCCCACCTATCCAACCCAGTCTCTACAACAATAATCTACAAATCGTTCAGAGCCGGGATCATGTAGTCATCATGATAGAAATGGTGCATGACGCGCGCATCGTCCCATTGGATGAACGTAGCCCTTTAGATGACAGCATCGGCTTATGGTCAGGCGATTCTCGCGGCCACTGGGAAGGCGAAACCCTAGTGGTTGAATCCCGAAATTTTAACGGCCTGACTCAATCATTTGGTGCGGGCGGAAAATCTGACGATAAGTTTCTCATCGAGCGATTCACACGGCTAAGCGATGACTCCATTTCCTACGAATTTACTGTCGATGACCCACAAGCCTACACGGATAAGATAACGGGGATAATTCCGCTGACTAAAGTAGACGGACTTCTCTACGAATATGCCTGCCACGAGGGTAACTATGGCTTGCTCAACATTCTACGTGGAGCAAGAGCCGAAGACGCACGAGCTGAAGAAGGCATAGATTAAAAGGAAAAACGGGGGCACTAAGTTGTCAAATTGTAGCTGTCTCCTTTAATTCCTGTCACCTTTATTTCCAGCTATTCCAACTCCCTATCCCACGTTCTTGTTGTTACTTTTTACATTCCCAACAAACACTCGTATAGTCTGACGAGTGTTTATTTAGGAGCTGCGCCAATGACAATCATCGATGTTCACACCCATGCTTACACCCGCCGCTGGTTAGAGATTCTGCGTGAGCAAGGAGGCGAATATGGAATGAAGCTGCGCCCCGATGGGCATGAAGAAATCTACCGCGGCGAGACACCAGTGGCATTTCCGCAGCCCGGGCACTTTGACTATGATCTTAGAATCAAACAGATGGACGCCACGGGTATCGATGTCTCGATAGTTTCCCTCACTTGCCCGAATGTTTACTTCGGTGGCGAAGAAGTCAGCTGCATGGCGGCGCGGGAATCCAATGACACAATGGCCGAGGCACAAAGCACCTACCCAGATAGAATCCGTTGGTATACTTCTCTGCCCTGGGAGTATCCGGAACTAGCGGTAGAAGAGCTCAAGCGATCCTGCGACAACGGTGCCAGTGGCGTGATGGTACTTGCCAATGTGACTGGCAGGTGTCTCACCGAGGAATTCTTCGCACCAATCTGGGAGGAAATCGATAGGCGGGGCCTGCCGGTTTTGCTTCACCCTACCGACCCGCCCGGTGCCGATCAAATGGCCATGGGAGAATTCGATCTCAGCTGGTCAGTCGGATTCATGTTCGATACTACGTTGGCGATAACTCGCATGATCTTCGACGGCTTCTTCGATAAATATCCTAATCTCAAACTGATTGCCTCCCACGGTGGAGCCGCTTTACCCTACTTGGTTGGACGTTTCGAAAAAGGCGACGAAGTAGAACTTCCCCAGCGGCGCAAGATGCGACAGAAACCCACCGATTATCTTCGTCATATCTACTATGACTGCATCACTTATGATGCGAGAGCACTGCAGTATCTCATTTCCATCGTCGGCAGCGACCGAGTTATGTTCGGTACCGACTGGCCCCATCAAGTTTTCGACACGGTGGGCGCCAAGACCAACACAGGCCTGCTGCCTGATGACCAATGCGCCGCAATACGTCATCGTAATGCAGAAACCGTATTTGGGCTTTAGTCCCGATACGGCGCAATCGGTCAGAACAAGTATAGGCAAACTGCACACCGGCCATACAGGTTGAGAGGGAGCGCTTAGGTGAATACCAATAAGGTTGAGTTCGCTTCACGCTGGGGATTTATCCTGGCGGCGATGGGCAGTGCCGTGGGTCTCGGTAATATCTGGCGCTTTACCTTCATGGCTGGAGAAAACGGAGGTGGCGCCTTCATCTTCTTCTACTTCCTGTTTATCGTCTTCTTTGGCATACCTTGCCTGATGGCCATGATAGTGATCGGCCGCCGCGGGCGCAGAAGCCCTGCAGGCAGTACGCAAGCTCTGGCGGTAGCGGAGGGTAAAAGTCCGAACTGGAAATACCTAGGCTGGATAGCGATTTGTGTAGCCTTTCTCGCGCTGACTTTCTTCAGTGTGGTGGCAGGTTGGGTGCTAGCCTACATCCCCAGGTCGCTGGCCGGTGCCTTCGAAGGTATCAGTGGTGAGCAATCCAGCCAGCTCTTTGCTGAAGTACAGGCGAGTGTATTTGGCATGACCTTCTGGCACGGTGTCTTCATGCTATTAACTATGTTCATTGTCGCCAGAGGCATTCGACAGGGTGTGGAGAAGACGGTGAAAGTTATGATGCCAGCCCTCTTTATTGCGCTGCTAATACTGGTTGTTTATGCCGCCGTGACTGGAAACTTTGGCGAAGCCTTTGCCTTCATGTTCAAACCGGATTTTTCCAAAGTTAACTCCGACATAGTCCTGTTAGCACTTGGCCAAGCTTTCTTCTCACTGAGTGTCGGTGGTGGCGGGATCATCGCCTACGGCGCCTATCTGGATAAACAGGCCTCCATTCCCCGTGTGGCTTTGTCTATTGCCGGAGCCAATGTCTCGGTAGACATGCTGGCGGGAATGGCCATTTTCCCCATCGTCTTCGCCTATTCATTGGAACCTGCTTCCGGTCCCGGCTTATTGTTTGTCACTCTGCCGGTGGCCTTCGGTCAGATGCCAGGCGGCACCATCGTCGGCACTCTCTTCCTCCTGCTGGTGCTATTCGCCGCACTCAGCACATCCATCTCCATGCTGGAGTCGGTAGTCTCCCGGCTGATAGAACGCGAGAACAGCAAGCGTCTACACATGACCTTGTTGGCAGGAGGACTGGCATGGCTCATCGGTCTCGGGTCGGTTTTTTCACACAACATCTGGTCAGACTTTACCCCCCTTGGCTTTATCGAAATTCTTGAGGGAGCAACCATCTTCCGCCTCATCGATTTTTTTGTAGTCAACAACCTGATCCTGTTCAGCGCCTTCCTAATCACGATCTTTGTTGGCTGGGTGATGTCCGAAGAGGCGACTCGAGATGAGCTGGGAATGGGTAATAACTTCGCCTATCGTAGCTGGCGCTTCGTGATGCGCTATTTGGCACCGGGAGCGATCTTGCTGATAAGTCTAGCGACCATAATTGCGTATTAGTACACCGGCGAAACGGAGTCGAAAAACGCCAAAAGGCAGAAACTACTGGATATTTACTCTGGCCCCCATTCCTACCCCCATTCCTTTCAGTCGATACCCACACCACCATAGCCAACTTTGAATTCGCCTATAGATTCCCCAAGATAAGTGCCCTCGGTCAACCACTCCAAAGAAGCCTCTTGCATAAATTTGTACTGCGAGGCCTCCCACACGGCGAAGTGTGTAGCGCATTCCATTCTGACAATCGCTTTGTTACTTAGGCCGGTCAGATCGCCGTAGAGAGAAACCGTACCGGGCAACAAACCATCTTGCTCGCCTATGAGGATTAGCGTTGGATTGGTGATTTTCGCAGCAGCTTCTTCATTCCATCCCCAATAACTTGCTGAGCGCACGCGCATAACACCCCCCTGCTTATTCCAGGATGAGCCAAATCGGTCATAGCTCATAATCGATTGCCAGGCTAGCTCGGCGATGCCGTCTTCGACTTGGTTTTCGCAGGCGACATTGGATCCCCAGCGATTGTTGAGCAGGGTATCTTTGGTTTGTAACGAGAGTGGTGCAGCCTCGGCTGGAAAATTACTGGGAGCGGTTGCTGCACTTCCCTGCCGGTACACAGGGGCGAATAAAACCAGCTTATCGAGCTTCTCACCATGGTTCGCTGCGTAGCCTCCTGTGCGTATTCCTCCCAACGACCAACCGATAATGCTTATTTTGTCGACACCGCGGAGCTCGCGCAAGTAGTCGACAACGGAATCAATTTCGTCCCAGTCGGTCTGACTGCTGGTTAGTTGTCGCTGATAATCGGCACTGCAATTGGTAGTAGCCGCTGAATCAATCGACGCTTGATCTTCGCTATTCAAATTACAGGGATTGTCCATGTGGGGCTGCGGTGAATAGCCATAGCCCTGATGGTCCATGCTGAAGGTATCGAAGCCCTGGCTTGCCAGGAACTCCATCCAACTATAGTCCTTGTAAGGCAAATCGAATGCGGGTGCCGACGTAACAGAGACGCCGTGAATGAATAGTACAACCTTACCCTGAGGCGAAGCACCCGCGGCAATTTGTGTTTTCAGCGAGGCATCAATTTTTTCATGCAGATAGAGTCCCACTTGGTCTCCCTCATTGGCAGGTACAGTGGAGACGTGAGGCACGAATCGGTCGACAGTTTCAATCTGTGCAATTGCAGGTGATGTTGTAGCAAATAACGCTAGAAACAAAAGTGAGAGACAAGCTTTTCCCTTCTTCATGCAATTCTCCAATTCCTGGATGTACTTATTTATAGTGGGAGCGATCAATTTCAGATTCTGCAACAGTCTGCCAGATACCTTTCCCTCTGTCCTCAAAAAACTAGCGATAAAGCTGAGCTATCGAGAGGGCCAAACTTGCACATTCTAGGTACGCCATTTTCGGCTCTACACGAATTAGTTGGCGCGTGAAGTTTTGGGGAACCCGCCGCTGGCGCTGTGTGCTTTCCTCTATGTATTTGACCGATTATATATTAAAGTCGGCTCTCCAATAACAATAAGGCAGCCTATCCCGGCTTCCATAGAGAGCTCCCATAGAGGTAGTGATTATGAAACGTGTATTAGTTGCAGTCGCATTACTGGGCTTGATGATCAGCCCAGCGTTGGCGCAGAATGTACCTGAACTTCCCTTTGAATCTGTTCCCAATCCCTTGAAATTACCCGCGGACATCCACTTCGGTGAGATCGCCGGTGTGGCGGTAAATTCTCACGGCCATGTGTTCATCTTTTCTCGTGGTGGCAGCGCGCACGGGCCGGCCTATATGGCAACGGCGGCGCAGCTGCTGGAATTCGACGCCGACGGCAACTACGTTCGCGAGATCGGCAAGAACCTGAATGCCTGGTCCTATGCCCATGCGGTTCGTATCGATCCCGATGACAATATCTGGGTGGTGGACAAGGGCTCGAATATGATTCTGCGCTTCACACCAGAGGGCCACGTGGACAGAGTATTTGGTCGTAAGGCCGAGGCCTCGCATATACAGGTTCCGCCAGACTGGGAAACCCAGATGGCGCGTAAGTTCGAGCGCATGGGCGTGGCTATCGAGGTGCCTGAAGGCATAAATCCACGTAATCCGCTGCCAGTACACAGTGACAATGTGTTCAACCAGCCCACCGATGTGGCCTGGGATTCCGAAGGCAGTTCCTACTTCAGTGATGGTTACATCAACTCGCGTGTCGGCAAGGTGAACGCTCGCGGCGAGTGGATAGCCAGCTGGGGCTCATTGGGCACAGGGCCTGGCCAGTTTGATACGCCCCATGGCATTGCCGTGTCTCCGGCCGATGAAATCTATGTTGCCGACCGTGGAAACCGCCGCATTCAGGTATTCGATAAGGATGGCAACTACATTCGCGAGTTCACAGTGGATGTGCCGGTAGATACCTCGCGCGGCAAGATTACCTACGGCAGAGAAAACCCAAACGGCACCACCGGTTCACAGTCTCCCGGCGCACCCGATGCCTTGTGCATGACACCGGGGCCTAACCCCGTGTTGTTTATTGGTGACCTGTATCCAAGTCGTGTCTACAAGGTGTCTTTGCAAGGAGAGGTATTGGGTGTCTACGGTCAGCCCGGGCGCAATCTGGGTGAATTCGGTTGGATCCACGGCATCGCCTGTCCTTCGGAAGATGAAATTTGGGTCGCCGAATTGATTAACTGGCGCGTTCAGAAACTCGTCACCAAGCAGTAATTTCTTGGTTGTTAAGAGCTTTGCTTACACAGGGAAGCATAAAAACTAGTCAGCAGGGCGCGGACGAAAGTCACGCGCCCGCTCTAATTTGTACTCTGCTGCGGTATTGACATTGCCTTTTCTCAAGACGCAAAAGCACGCAGGTGGAAATACCTATGATTCTCTGCTGGTATCAAATGGCGCCCAAAATTGAACAGATCATGCACAGCGGCATGTGCATCTGCGAATCAAAATACTCTGATCCCTCTGGTTGCAAATGGATTTCGAGAGGCAGAAAGATTGGACAAGAGAATGATTAGATCGATATATTTGACTAAGTTATTGGTGTCCCCTGCTTCTAGAACGCCAAAGCAAAGTGGAATGGCGGGTAGCGCTAATGTCAATTGTGATGATGGAGAAAGAAAATGGGTAAAATGCTCTTCGCTGTATACGCTTTCGTAATTTCTAGCTCCACAGCAATTGCTCAAGTTGATTCCGACGAATACAACAAGCGAACGCCCTGGGGCGATCCCGACATTATGGGAAAGTGGTCCTATGCCAGCTTAACTCCACTACAAAGACCAAGGAATCTGGAAAATAAGGAGTTTTATACTGAAGAAGAAGCTGCTGAAATTTATGCCCGAACCCAAACCGAATCAATTGATCGTCCTGGCGATGTAGGCACCTACAATGCTGGATGGTTCGACCGTGGTGAAGTTTCTTCTGATCTACGCACAAGTTTAATTGTCGAGCCAGTGGATGGCAGGCTTCCATTGCTGCCGGAAAGCATAGCTAAACAAGAGGCAGCCGCTGTTTACGCTCGGGAACATCCTGCTGATTCCTGGTTGGATCGAACCAATTGGGATCGGTGCATCACCTATCACGGAGTACCACCGATCTCGACAGGGTACAATAACAGCTATCAAATTGTACAAAATGAAAACTACGTCGCCATTGTTGTGGAAATGATTCACGATGTGCGCATCATTCCAATAACAGAGAAGCCCAAATTAAGTGACAATATTAGACAGTGGAACGGAGATTCCAGAGGCCACTGGGAAGGCAATACTCTAGTTGTAGAAACCGCTAATTTTAGCGATAAGACTGTGCACAGGTTTCCTTCATCACGAGACACAATAGCAATCGAACGTTTTACACGGATTGCAGATGACATGATTGATTATCAGTTCACTATTGAAGACCCTAGTGTATACACCAAATCATGGACGGCAGTGCGCCCAATGCCCAGACTGGATGACTACACTCTTTTTGAATACGCCTGTCATGAAGGGAACTATGCCATGACTAATATCCTACGGGGAGAACGTATTTTAGAACAACGTGCAGAAGAGTCTGAATAAGCCAATACCCGACGATTTATATATAGCAGTGCCCGAGTGCATTCCGCTCTCAATTTCGTGCCCACTCATTTGCCGCACCGAATTACCCAAACACTCAAAACTCGTGTAATTTGGACCTAAACCCTAATCCGCTTACTCAATTGAATAGCTAAAGACAAGTATGAAAAACCCCTTACACCCAATCCCTTGCCCTTCTGGCACTCCGCTCATTGGAAACTTGCTGTCTTTGAATGCGAAAGCGCCATTGCAGAGCCTAATGGAACTCACGCGCGAGCTAGGTCCCATCTACTGGCTAAACATGATGGGCAAACCCATGATCATCGCGTCAGGGCCTGAAATTGTAAAAGAGTTAAGTGATGAAACCCGCTTCGATAAGTCGGTTCGAGGGCCGCTTCGCCGGGTGCGCAGTATTGGGGGCGATGGCCTGTTCACCAGTGATACCAGTGCGCCTAATTGGTCGAAGGCCCACAACATTTTGATGCCAACGTTTAGCCAGCAGTCCATGGATGGCTACCTACCACAGATGATCGATATCGCCGAGCAACTGATGTTGAAGTGGGAACGCTTGAATGCGGATGACGAAATAGATGTGGCAAGAGACATGACAGGGCTCACATTGGATACCGTGGGCTTGTGTGGATTTGATTTTCGATTCAACTCGTTCTATCGCGAAGACTTCCACCCTTTTATAGGCGCCCTCACGCGCACATTGGAAATCAGCATGTTGCAGCGGCAAATACCTCTGGAAGATATTGCGCTGCGCTCACGTCTTAAGCAACAAGACAAAGATGTGTTGTACATGAACAAGCTGGTGGATGACATTGTTTCAGAACGGCGGCGCAGCGGCGGCAAGCAGAACGATCTATTAAACTTCATGCTGGCGGGCACTGATAAAGTCACCGGTGAAGGATTGTCGGATGAGAACATTCGCTATCAGATCAACACGTTTTTGATCGCAGGCCATGAAACCACTTCTGGCCTACTGTCATTCACAATGTATTACTTGCTAAAAAATCCAGACGTACTCGCTAAAGCCTATGCCGAAGTGGATTCAGTGTTAGGCCATGACGTAGTTCAACCGCCGACCATTGCGCAGATAGGCAAACTCGACTATGTGCGTGCGGTGTTATCTGAGGCTCTACGCCTGTGGCCCACCGCGCCCGCGTTTAGTCTGTCACCTTACAAAGATGAAATAGTTGCAGGTAAATACCCTTTGAAGAAAGGCAGCTACATCACGGTGCTGCTTCCCATGCTGCATCGCGACGCATCAATCTGGGGTGAAAATGCGGAGGAATTTAATCCGGATAACTTTTCCCGAGAAGCTGAAGCCAATCGCCCTACTTACGCTTACAAACCTTTTGGTAATGGCCAGCGAGCCTGTATCGGTCGTCAATTTGCCATGCAGGAAGCGGTGTTGGTAGTTGGGATGATTCTGCAGCGTTTTCAACTTTTCGATCACAAAGAGTACGAGCTGAAGATTAAGGAAACCTTGTCGCTGAAACCCGATGGATTTTACATCAAGGTAAGACCAAGACCGGAAGTTGTTCGAGGTAGATCACCAGCAACCGCTGAAAGCGAGCGATCGTCAAATACAGCCGAAGAAGCATTCACCAAACGTCCCAGCCACGGCACAAAACTCACTGTACTCTATGGCTCGAATCTGGGCGCCACAGAAAACCTCGCGCGTGCGATTGCATCGAAAGGTGACCTCAATGGCTTCGATACCACGCTGGCGACTCTGGATGAATACACAGGCAAATTACCAAAAGAGGGCGCAGTTGTTATCGCCTCTGCCAGTTACAACGGCGCGGCGCCAGATAACGCCGCGAAATTTGTTGAATGGATTAAAACCGCCAGGGAACAAGATGTACAAGGCGTTCAGTTTGCAGTGTTTGGTTGCGGCAATCGAGATTGGGCTTCTACTTATCAGGACATTCCACGAATGCTCGATGAGCGTTTGTCAGCCCTTGGCGCCAATCGTTTGAATGAACGGGTAGAAGGGGATGCGCGGGAAGGTCTGGATAGCGCCTTTCAACCGTGGCTGGTAGAAATTTGGTCACGTATTGGGCAAGCTCTCGCTTTGGATATTGATTTCAGTGCGCCCATCGACACTCCCCCGCTGTACAGTGTGGAAGAAACTCATAGCATCACCGCTAACCCGATAGCCAGCTCTGCCGGTGCCGTGCCAATGCGTGTGCTAGAAAACCTGGAATTACAGAACCCGGAACGATCACAGCGATCAACCCGACACATTGTCCTGCAACTTCCTGAAGGCTCGGACTATGAGCCCGGCGATCATCTTTGTGTTGTCGGCAAAAACTGCAATACCGTTGTTGCCCGCGCCTTAAGCCGTTTCGGTTTTGATGAAAGTAGCTATATTCGAGTTGCCGTAAATGGCGGGCGACGTAGCCCCTTTCCCAGTGGCAGCACTTTTTCTGTAAAACATTTGGCGCAGGTTTACGGTGAATTGCAGGCCGTTGCCACGCAAAGCGATATTGCCAGCATGCTGCTACACACGCGCTGCCCCAATACCCGCAGCCAGTTAGAAGCACTGGCAAATTCATCAGACAACACACTCTACCGTTCTCAGGTGTTCAGAAAGCATAAATCCATCTTGGATCTATTAGAAGAATTCCCCGCATGCGAACTTCCCTTTGAGATCTACATGGAATTGATCCCGTGGATGGTTCCTCGCTACTACTCCATTTCCTCATCAAACAAGACCAATCCTGGGCAGTGTTCCGTGTCAGTTGGTGTAGTGGAAGGACCCGCATTTTCTGGCAACGGAAACTATGAAGGTGTGTGCTCTACCTACCTGAAAGACAGACAACCGGGCGAGACTGTGCATGCAGTCATTAAAAAACCCACCAATCATTTCCGTTTGCCGGAAGACCCAAAGACCCCCATCATAATGATCGGGCCTGGCACAGGGGTGGCACCCTTTATAGGATTCATTCAAGAACGCAAAGCATTGCAAGATCAGGGAGCATCGCTAGGCGACGCGCACTTGTTCTTCGGTTGTCGCCATTCTGATGAAGATTTCATCTATCGATCGGAGCTGGAACAAGCCCAGACTGAGAAATTAATAGAGCTGCATACGGCGTTCTCACGACTCACAAAAGAACGGGTTTACGTGCAGGACAGCATTAAGAGAAATTGGTCAACCCTATGGACGCTACTGCAGGGCAATGCCGTGATCTATATTTGTGGCGATGGCGGGATGATGGAACCGGACGTCAAAAACACACTCATCCAACTCTACATGGAAGAAACCAATGTGCCGCAGCAACAAGGGCAGGCATGGATGGAACAATTAAGTAGTGAGGGGCGCTATGTGTTGGATGTCTGGGCGTGAATAACGGGGACAGACCACGTTTTTGAGGTATGTTTAGGAAGTAATGGGGTCAGAAGTAATGGGGTCAGAGTAAATATACAGTACTGTATATTTACTCTGACCCCATAATAAATTAGTGAAGTGAGTATTATGAGTAAAATCAAGGAATGTTTTGTGCGGCCTTCGGCGAGTCTGGATTTGTTGTCGCACAAAGAGATTCAGGCGGTATCGCACTCCAACGATGATGTATTCAAGATATTTCGGGATTGTGCGCTGGCAGTTCTCAATACCGGCAACGACACCGACGATGCCGATGCCCTTTTGAAGGCCTACGAGAATTTTTCGGTACGCATTCTGCCGGAGTCCCGCGGCATCAAGCTGCAGATAAACAATCCACCTAGCTCTGCCTTCGTCGACGGCAAGATGATCCGTGGTATCCAGGAGCACCTGTTCTCCGCACTCAGAGACATCATCTTTACCCAGGACAAGATCGATCGGGCCGGCGGGTTCGATGTGAGTTCCGGGCCCGGAATTACCGATGCCATATTCCGTATCCTGCGCAACGCCGGGGTCGTGCGAGCCAACACGCCACCCAATCTGGTGGTGTGTTGGGGCGGACATTCCATTAGCCGTGAGGAATACGACTACTCCAAGGAAGTCGGCTACCAGATGGGTCTACGAGGCCTGGATATCGTCACCGGATGCGGCATCGGTGCCATGAAGGGCCCTATGAAGGGCGCTATGATTGGCCACGCCAAACAGAAGAATCGCAGTGGCCGATATGTGGGCATCAGCGAGCCCGGCATCATCGCCTCGGAATCCCCCAACCCTACGGTGAACGAACTGGTGATTCTGCCGGACATCGAGAAGCGCCTGGAGGCCTTCGTGCGGCTGGGGCACAACTTTGTGGTGTTTCCCGGCGGAGCTGGCACTATGGAGGAGATTCTCTACTTGCTAGGGCTGGTGATGCATGAGGAGAACCAAGAGATTCCTATGCCGCTGATCTTCGCGGCACCGGCTGCCAGCAGCCACTACTTCGAGACGCTGGATATCTTCATCCGGAATACCTTGGGCGACGAGGCCGCAAAGTATTACGAGATCATCATCGACCGCCCCGACCAGGTTGCGCAGCTTAGCCTGCGCAATCTCAACAAGGTGCTCGTCCATCGCCGCCGGGTAGACGAGTCCTACGCCTTTAACTGGAACCTGACTATTCCCGAGAGCATGCAGAACCCCTTCGATCCCACCCACGAAGCCATGGCCAAGCTGAACCTGGACCGGGCATTGCCAAGCGGGGAATTGATCGCACAGCTACGCTGCGCATTCTCCGGCATCGTTGCCGGTAACGTCAAGGCCGAGGGTATCCGACGCATTGCCGAACACGGCCCGTTCCAATTGCATGCCGATCCCAAACTGATAGGCGCGCTCGATACCATGCTGGAGGAATTCGTCTCCCATGGGCGCATGAAGATTTCCAACGGCGATTACCAGCCCTGTTACCGACTGGTGGCCGACACTGCCTGAATCATCGGCGGTGAAATCAAACTACTAAATCAAAGGCATATTAGGGGACATTCACCACTTAACAAATTAACGGGAGAACACAATATTGGGCACCCACATAAATTGAATAGCTAATCTGTTGATATTTCAACATTCAATCTGTGCGCAATCTGTGCGCATCCAATTTAAACCAATGACTTAAGTAGAAATAACTACCCCAATCAATAGTGCGTCTGGTTTACTGTATTTTTTAATTACGTTTTATTTTTATCTTGTAAGTCGTTATAAGGGATAAGTGTTACAAACATTACATCTTCTAATAATTTAAGCATCGAGCTATACCCACTCACAAAATCACCAACTCAAACCACTCTCGCTTTGTTATCAAGCTCACCGAGAGCATCGTCCCAGCTTGGAATTGAGTCAGTCTCGTACCCAAACACTTTTCCACTGCCAATCTGTGAAATACCCTTCATTGCTCTAGAATGTGCTGGAGATGCTCTGTAAGCCATCATATGCTTTTTTGTTTCCCAAACAGTTAAGGTTTGCCGGTATCCATTGCGAGTTTTAAAGTCACAATGCAATACACCGTCTGCCTTTTGAGCCGCACTAGATGCTGGCATTGTAAACAACCAAAATTTAATCCATCCAATAAAACCTTTTGGTTTAAGCCCCGTTACTGAAACATACATCTGTCATTCCTACCCAATAATTGTAGTCTACTTTTTTTATTGCTCAATATCCTAGACTTACAATGCCACATGGCATGCACGAAACACACAGAACACTCACAACTTAACGCGCCAGATCATCAATGTTGGCCTTCTCCAACTCGAAGAAAACAGGAGTACAACAATAGCTTTATAGCTTAACCGTAACCCAACCTAAAAATTTGTGTTTAAGCTAGTAGACTATTAGTGTCCATAAGTATTTAGAACCTAAAAAATGACTAAGGCAACTCAGCTGCCTTGGTCATTTATCCGAAAATTATAACTGATTTAAATAGCTGTCTAGCCTATCAGGCGACATAACAAAAGCAGACTTTTTCTCTGCAGCTTTAGTTTTGATCGAGGCTAAATTATCCCCAGACCCAACTTGAATTACGCCTACCATCGCCATCATCATATGTGGGGTACATTGGTAAACATAAACGCCTTCGGTCTCAAAGTTCACAGTAATATCTTGGCTCATTCCACCATTCCAACTTTCAGCACCTTCTGGAATCATGTTGTCCATTGAAGCTGAGTTGTGGCCTGGGTTGGTAGACTTAAAAGTGACAGAATCTCCTAGCTCAACCTTTAACATTGCAGGTTCGAAGACCATAACTCCATCAGCCCCTGTATTCAACATCTTGACCTCGTAGTTCTCGGCGAGTGCAAGACTCCCTTGTATAATTGATATAAAAACTAAAACAACTTTAAAATACTTCACATTTTTCACCTTTGGTTAAATTTCATTTCTTTCTCTAAATGACCGAATACTCCACATGCTTAAATCCCAACCTAAAGCGCTATATTTGTTTAGGAAGGATGCCTGATTTTCTAGCCCAACATTGGAAGCTTAAACAGACCCACCTATAGACCTAAAATATTCCCCCCGTAAGGTATGGAATTTAGATTTCTAGCCGGATCACCTGACACGCCGCCTTAATCTTTAATTTGAACTGTAGCGAGATCTCACCTTGAGGCTGGCTTTTTTCATGTACCTATAAATACGCATTAAAGGCCGGTTTGGTTCTATCGTAGATAAATTTTCCACTAGCGGGGAGTAAAGAGGCCAGCGTATTTTTTAAGTTTCACAAGGTCTAGGGGACACTATTTTCTATCGAACAAATACGCGTTTGAGGGAAGCGTGATTTTGCCCCAGGAAACACTCACAACTTAGCAACTTAATGCGCTAAATCATCACAATGTCGACCTTCTCCAACTCGCAGTATAGCCGCCCTTCTTTACTCACTTGCTTACTGCCTGTTGGCTGATACTTTGGGATACTAATAGCTTTATAGCTTAATAGCTTAATAGCTTAATAGCTTAATAGCTTAATAGCTTAATAGCTTAATAGCTTAACCGTAACCCAACCTCAAAAACCGTGCCTAAGCTATTAGGCTTTCAGTGTCCCTAAGTATTTTTCAATCCGATATAGCGCTGACACGCAAGTAAGTAACACTGTTGTTGCACTAGGCTGGAATGGCATCGGCCATCCCAAAGGGTACCGGTTCTAAGATATCAGTAGTTAAAGCTGCGAACATGATGACGACTTATATATTACATCATCAAAGAGGAGGCTAGCTCCACTTGAGGTGTCACTAGCAAATGAACATAGTTGGTCATAAACATCCATGCATGTATCAAACCTACATACTTGAGTGCTGCTTCGTGCAGCCAGTTAGCTTAAGCGGCTACATCTTCATCGGAAGGAAAACAGATCTAGCGGTCACTGCCCGCTGCCCGCTGCACTATATGCTGAGGTATTTCTGCAGGGCTCAATTTCAAGCGACGTGGCATAAAGTTCATCCTTGAACTTTATGTTGATTTGGATATGGATATGGATATGGATATGGATATGGATATGGATATGGATATGGATATGGAGTCTAGTCGAAATGGCTCACAAGCCAAAAACTACTGGATATTTACTCTGACCCCATACCAAAAGCTTGCTTACGTGCTAAAAACTCGTCCACATTAACTGCCATCACGAGCAGGTCGTGGTATTCACCAGCCCCGTCCTTCATGTGATCTTTCAGAATTGCCTCATTGCGGAAACCCAGCTCTTCGAACAATGCGCGCGCCGATGTCTGATCTGGCGTCATGCGGGATGTAATGATTTCTACACCCAATGTGACCGCGAGCTTGAATGCTTCGCGCACTAGTGTGCGACCTAGCCCGCTGTTGCGCGCATCCGGTGATACCGACACTCTCAACTCAGCCACATGCTGTGTCCAGTCGAGCTCAGTGAGATGAATAGTTGAGTAGCCAACGATTTTGTCACCACCAAGCGCGAGGACTGAATAGATACGACCAGCCTGCAGATCGCTTACCCATTTGTCGATGCCGGCTTGCTCTGCAATATTGCGTCGCATGAATAAAACATCGTGAGGTGGTAGTGAGGTGGCAAATTCGAGCATAGCCTGGCCATCGTCCACCGTCATCGTGCGAATGTTGTAGTCAACTCCATTCATGTTGACCTGCATGGGGTAATTCGCGATAGTGTCTTCTGGTTTTAAGTTCATAGTCTTTGAATAGCTTATTGTTGGTTAGTAGTGAGTAGTAATCCAGACCCAAAAAAGTGACCGGCAATTATTCAGCGCGTTCGCTCACCCACGCATCGAGTTTAGGCCAGAGCCGATACATAGCATTGCCACCTGCCACCAGGCTGACATGGCCGCCGCGCACAACGACTTCTTCCTTGTCTGCCGAACCCACAAGCCCGATCAAGTCCTTAGAGGAGGCTTCGGGAATGATGTGATCGAAAGACGCAGCGACATGCAAGAAAGGCACGGTGATATTACCGAAGTCCACACGCTTGCCGTTAAGCACGAGCTCGTTCTTAACGAACAGATTTTTCTTGAGAAAGTCGTTGGTCCAGTCCCGAGCAAATTCGCCAGGCATGGCAAGCTGGTCCACAGACCAACGATCGAAGCGCAAATGCGCTTTCACAAATTCATCATCCTTAACATTGTTGAGTAAATTAAGGTGACCGGCATTGCGCGCCAATGGCCGTAACGCCTGCATAGAGGAGTTAATCAACTCGGTTGGGATGTTGCCCAGCTCGTCAATCAATCGCTCAATGTCAAAATTAGACGAACTTACCCAGCGCTTGTGCAGGACCATACCATCGCTGTTGATCGGGGTGGTGAAACAGGCCAGATTTTTTACCGGACCGTCGGGGTTCAAAGCAACGTAGCAGGCACTCAAGATGCCACCCATACAGTATCCAACCAGCGTGATATCAGACTCGCCGGAATCTTCCATCACTTTGTCTACACAGCCTCCAACTAGATCTTCCACATAATTGGCAAAACCAAGATGCTTCTGATTGGCCCTAGGCGCTAGCCAGTCCAACATATAAACGTCGTGGCCGCGGCGTAGAAAATATTCTACGAAGCTCTGGCCTTTTGCCAAGTCCATAATATAGCCTTTTGCTACAGGCGACATAACAAGCAATATAGGAACTCGGTATACCTCATCGGACATGGAGGTATAGTGAAACAAGCGGGCGGTCTCGCGGGTAAAAACTAGCTCTTTCGGGCTACACCCCACCTCCAGATCAGCCTCGGTTTTAGGAAGCTCGGCAATACCGGGAATGTTGCGCGCAAGTGTACGTCGAATTACCTG
>JBLGAR010000061.1:0-27909 GCA_047612385.1 Cryomorphaceae bacterium
GATGAAATGCCGTTCGCATTGTGCGAGCGTCGGAAAACCCGATGCTGCCTGCAACCCGGTCAAGGGATTGGCTCGAGTGCTTCACGAGCTCGTATGCCTTGGCAATACGCCATCGATTCAGGTACATGATGGGTGACATGTCCAGCTCGCTTTTAAATTTGCGCTGAAGTGTCGCCCGGGACATGCCGACTTCTTCGCTGATCATATCCAGCGTCCAGTGCACCTCAGGGTTTTTGTGAATTAGTTGTAAAGTTTTTCCAATCCTCGGTTCCCGCAGAGCCGACAAAAAGCCCTTTAGATGATTATTTTCGCTGATGTGTTGTTTGATTAGCTGAATAAACAACACTTCAGTAAGCCTGTCTATTATAGAGTTTTTCTTATTGCCGCCGCGATTAATCTCTCTATCAATTTGTTGCACCGTCATCCAGATGCTGTCTTCATGATGTATATCTGAAACATGAAATATTGATGGCAAGGCACTGATAATAGGGTGTGAAATTGCATCATCATATTCAACAACGCCACACATCAAGCGATTGGTTATGTCGCCTTGCTGGAACAGTGGCTGCCCCAGTTCGCAAGCTTCTCCTGCGCGTTCACTAGGTACCAACCTGCGATTCGCCTGATCTGCTATCCAGTGCATATCCCCGGTGGGAAGCATCACAATTTCCATCGGTCGAACAGACACCTGTCTATCACTTGTGCCTACATAAAAACCACCTTCCAGCGCAACATGAAACCGTGGCGTGGTCGAAGAAGTCAGAGACATTCCCCAGGGAGCGGCAAGACTAGAGTGGAAAAAAATACTGCCCCGAAAACGCAGCGTTTCAAGGATGTCGTCCAATACCTCTATTTCTGTCGCGGTAACGTTGAGCGGGTGGGAGACTTCTTTGAGCATTTCAAATACCTGAATTAGCCGCGGCTGGACGTACAATAGTTGTCAATGATGTTCTCTGACCCGATAGGTATCACTATGAAATTTAAGCAAGCTTTGATAACCCTGATTTCACTATACGCACTTCTGCCAATTTCAGGTATAGCGCTCGCGGATGAAGCATATTCGATTCAAGACGGAGAATTACAACGACCTACCGGTTATCGCGAGTGGGTTTATGTCGGGACGCCAGTAACCCCTAATGACATGAACAATGGAAGAGCCGCATTCCCAGAACATCACAATGTATATATTGACCCCAAGAGCTGGGAGCACTGGAAAGAAACCGGAACATTTCGCGACGGTACTATTTTAGTGAAAGAACTGGTTAGTGTTGGTTCCAAAGCGGCTGTGAGTGGCCAAGGGTACTTTCAGGGAGAATTTATTGGCTTGGAGGCGACCATTAAGAGCAAGTCGGATTTTCCCGATGAGCCAGGAAATTGGGCCTACTTCAGCTTTTCCGGAAAGGGACACAAGACATTAACACCCACAGCAACGGCTTTTCCCTCTGCCGCCTGTAATGCATGTCATCAAAATGCTGCCGCTGATGATTTTGTTTTTACCCAATATTATCCAGTACTGAGTGCGGGCAAGGGCGCCGGCATAAAAGCAACAGGTGGCCATTTATCAGATTTGGACAATGAGTACATCGAACCAATGGGAGACAAGTAGTGCCAGCTTCCAGAATATTTTCCCGCTTGCGCCTCGCCCCAGTATTGTTTGCTCTGGGCTGTTCTGTAACTTTTTCTCAGGATAATTTCTCTCCTTACGCAGATGTCGAGGGCGCAATTAGCTTTCCGAATGATTTCAGAACGTCTATGGCGCATTTGGGTTCCTGGTTTGTACCTTCGGGAGGGGCCAGCGGTTTTCACGATGTGTACACAGAAAAAGAATCGTTAAAATATTATCAAAACCATGGCAAGTTTCCAGATGGTGCAACGCTGGTAAAGGAATTGCGCGCCTCAAAATTCGGCGACTATACCACTGGGGCTGGGGTTGATTACTCCACTGACGGGCTCAAACAATGGTTTGCCATGATCAAAGACTCTCAAATTTGCCATCTTTTTTACGGTTGGCATCGTGACCAGAAAAAGGATTGTCTGCTACGAATATCCACTTTCCGAACAAAAATAAGTTAACTTGTCAGTACCGCCTATCGACTTTGGACCGTTGCTAGTATAGCTAACGCACGAGATATTTCTGCATGTGACGCGGTTAAATCGTCACCGGGGGTAAAATGGACTAATTCATCACACATGGCTGCAAATCGACGCTGGCTGGAGCCGCGAGGTTCCTTGCTGGAGGTAATGCCATAAATATATTTCCCCTTAGCACGGGCATAACCACATTCAAATCCGGTCCAGGCTTTCGCCTCCACTCCATCCAGAATGACAATGACGACATCAGCTTTATCGAGCTCTGTTTCATAGCAGTTTTGTAATTCACGTGGCGATAGCGCATCGACGTCGATATCGAGATCTTCCTGAGGAATCAGTATCTCCATATAAGGGTTATCTTGGGTAATAGTATCGCGCAATGCCAGGTTCCAGAGCCGTGTTGCCTGTGACTTATTATAAGCAGCTAGATAGGCCCTTACACCGTGTTGTATCCCCCTGTTAGCCGTTGGTGTTATCGACTCGGGTTCCACATTGGTTTCTTTCTGAGCCGCGAGCTGGAGCGCATCTTTAAGTGAAATGTCGCCACTGATAAGTGCCTGGCTGACAATTGCACCATTGATATTGGGTAAATAGCGCAGTCTCGCGATATCGTCCAGCGTTCGGACAGTGCCACTGGAATAAACGGGAATTGAAATTTCGTGGCTGATCTGTTCGGTCAAGGCGAGCGATTCGACGAAATCGTAGCCCATTTTATCGTTATTTTTGTGGATCACAGCAGCGATCCCGCTCATTTGCAATTCGAAAATGATATCTTGGGGGAGGAACGCTGTTTTAG
Source organism: Cryomorphaceae bacterium (assembly GCA_047612385.1). Taxonomy (GTDB): domain Bacteria; phylum Pseudomonadota; class Gammaproteobacteria; order Pseudomonadales; family Halieaceae; genus JBALVT01. The sequence continues at coordinate 2,888 of JBLGAR010000061.1, forward strand.
TTTTCCAGTCATCAATCATTACATAGCCGTCACTCGTCGATAATTGCACGATAACGCCACGTGGATACCGGTTTGCCGCCTCTACCACCAGCGGTGGGTCGGTAATTGCTACTGTACCCAATACCACTCGAGCTGCGCCTGCCTCGAACCACTCATCAATTTGGGCCAGGGTTCGAATTCCACCACTTACCTGAACCGGGATACTGGTTTCACTAATCAGTTTTTTAATTAATAGCTCGTTATTGTCTGGATTCGAGCGGGCTGCGTCGATATCGGCAATTTGAATCATTTTTGGCCCGCTGTCAGAAAAATCCTGCATCGCCTGCTGCGGCGAAATATCGTGGAATGTATCACTACCTTGGTCGGCAGAACGGGTGATGACTTTGCCACCCAGTATCTGAATTTCGGGAATTATAAGCATATCACCTTCGATTTCTATGATTTAGAAAAGAACCATGAGTGTATCACCTTACGTGGTCGACACTATCTATCGGTACGGTACCGCCAAGTTAAAAGCAAGAATTGGTACGATCAGGCAATAAATACATACAAACGGTATCGCCAAGTTAAATCATCGAAATTGATAAAATACGGCGATGAATACATATAAACGTCACCGATTTCAGCCAGGCGCCCCCCACCAGATGTCATTTCTTACGCTGTCTGGCTCTATTATCGTTTCAATCTCAGGCGCGTGGTAACAGCCATCGGGATATCGAAGATCTACTCGCGGAACGAGGCATCACAGTAAGTCGCGAAGCGATCAGATTCTGGTACCCAAAGCACTCGCTACGCTCATGGGGCAGGCTCTGCATCAAGTTCGGAGCGAACTATTCCCGTCGATTGAAGCGAAAGCCCGGAGGTTATGGTGATACCTTCTACATCGATGAAGTTTTGTGAAGATCAATGGTAGGCAGCATTACCTATGGCGAGCAGTTAATCAGGAGAAACTGCCCCATGAGCGTAGCGAGTGCTTTGGGTATGGAGTCGCTCTCCGTCAGCTGATTCCCCAGGCAGTCCACAGCACTGAACAATACGAGAATAATCGGGCAGAGCAATCGCACGAGGCGACCAGGGTTCGGGAACGAGTGATGCGAAGGTTCAAATCGACAAGGCAGGCCCAACGATTTCTTGATGCGCATGCCGCTGTCTATAACTTATTCAACCTGGGAAGACACCTGACCAAAGCCAGATACTATCGAAAATTCAGGGAAGGTGCGTTCGTTGCCATATTACTCGCATAACTGGTGACCCCGAACGCCGGTGCCGATTGGGAAGACCTTGCTGTACGCGCTGGGACCTACCCCTCTGTGCTATTTGCCTTCGGGTATACAGATGCGCTCATTTATCTGTGTCAGCCCCCCGGCTCGTCCAAAAGAACACGCTCAGTCCCAGCAAACTAAATACTGCAAATCCCAGCGCCAACGGCAAGACTGTTCCATCGTAGGCATCGCCTACTAACATGGCGATGGGCAGGGCAATAAAGGTAGAAAGAGAACCCGTAACCGCCGCGCCAGCTCCGGCAATACGCCCTAGCGGTTGCATCGCCAGCGCACTGAGGTTTCCAAACAGTATGCCTATACAGAAGAAATTGAACAGCAAGAAGCTTATGAAAAACCAGAGCGGCGGATCGCCAAACCACATGACGATTATCGTAAATAACAAAGACGACACAAAAAAGAGTGTAAGAGCCCAGGACGACAGAATCACCATACCGTGGCGCAACACTAGTCGCGCGTTGACAAAGGAGGCGGCGCCAATCGAGAGCGCAATAACGGCGAAATACAGTGGAAAGCGAGCACCCAGCTCGTATTGAATCTGCAGCAGCTGCTGTGACGAACTCAGAAAGGCAACGAAGATTCCAGAGACAATACCATTAACCAAGGTATAGCCCAGTGCTATTCTACTGAGACACACTGCGCGTAGAGCAGCCAGAACAACAGGGAAGGAAAAATCTACGCGTCTTTCGGGGGGCAAGGTTTCCGGCTGGCGCAAGCCAAACCATACCGCCGCTACGATAGCGGTGACCAGGATCGCCGCGAATATTGCTCGCCAGTGGGCAAAAAGCAAAATGGCCTGACCAAGAGCGGGCGCAATCACGGGCATTAATATAAACAAGGTCATAACGAGCGACATAACTTGGGCCATCTTGCGACCCTCGTACTGATCTCTGATCAACGCCACCGTCACGATCCGCGGGGCGGCCACACCCAGGCCCTGTAGTACTCGTCCTGCAATCATTTGGTCAAAGGTCGTGGCGAACAGCGATAACAGACAACCGGCAATAAACACCGCTATCCCCATATAGATACAGGGTTTTCGGCCGATGCTGTCCGACAGTGGCCCGTAAAAGAGTTGCGCGATTCCCATACCCAGAAACAACGACGTTATGACCAGCTGATTGTCGTTGGGATCGGTAACACCGAAGGTGTCTCCAATCTGATAGAGCGCTGGGAGCATAGTGTCTATTGCCAGCGCGACGAGGGATATCATCAGCGCCATTAAGGCGATGGATTCCCTATGACCGATTGTTTTGGAGCTAATGACCTTAATCATGCGGCACTAAAATTCCAGAATAGATTCTGCGGGACAAGCCGGTGCCGTTTTAGCAGTCACCTACCACTGGCTCATTTTTGTCTTTTTCATTGGGTATTGTTCAAACGTTTTAAAATGCCGTGAGCGTTCCCTCTGAACAAACGGTAACAGCCATCCCTTTCGCAAAGAGAGAGACTGCTTTTCCTGGGGGTCGATGTACAAGTTGTACACCAGCCCAATATAGGCGGCTTTCTGGACTGTACTGTTCTGTAAGGTGCCCATCGCGGAATACTGATTATCCCCTGTCACCAGAATATTCTTATGTACCTTGTATTCGCGCCATCTAAGCGCCATGTACTGATCCTGCATCCAAAAATAGACAGTTTCACGGTTAGACTGGCCCTCATCTGCCAGCAAAAATGAAGTCTGATCAATACCATCCAGATAACGATCAGTTGGCATATTATTTTTCGCACCCGCCAGTGCTAAGGTCGTGTTGAAAAGATCCAGCAGGTCAAACAATCCGTCAGATACCCTGCCGGCCTGAATAGCTCCCGGCCACCAGGCAATAGCGGGAACTCGCACTCCCCCTTCCCAGGTTGAGCCCTTGCTTCCTCTAAATGGCGTGTGGCCTGAGTCCGGCCAGGTATCATCCTGGGGGCCATTATCTGAAGTAAAGAAAATCAGAGTATTCTCCGCTTGGCCCGTCTCTTCTAATACTTTTGTCAAACGCCCGACAATATCATCAACTTCTACGACCGCATCCTTGTAGGGATACATTGCGGGTGACTTACCTTTAAAAGCTGCAGCCGGATAATTATCGAAATGCACTTTCGCAAAGGCATGCATCAAGTAAAAGGGTTGCCGACTTTCCGCACTGCGACGGATAAACTTCTCCGAGTATGAAGCAAAATCCTGGTCAAGCGAGGCGATATTAGCCATGGTCAACGGTTTCACATTCTTTAACTTTTTATCACCGCCTGCCGATACTAAGTTTTTGTTGAAAGGCGCGCTACGGAAAAAGTCAGTTCGTTCTTCATCGAGAACCATCTCTGGGTTAATGCGCTCATCTTGCCACTCAGAGTAAAACGAAGAAGAGCCCAAAATGCCGAAATATTCGTCATAGCCATAGTTCTGCGGTTGCTGCACCTCTGCCTCACCCAAATGCCATTTACCGACCATTGCAGTGCGATACCCTTTTTTCTGCAGAATTTGCGCGGCCGTAATCTCACCGTCCAAACCACCCTTCTCGCCGTAGAGTGGTGGCCTGGTCACGCCGGTTCTCACTGGTAGGCGTCCCGTGTTGATTGCGGCTCGAGTGGGAGAACAGGTCGGCTGGGCATAGGCTGAGGTTAACCGTAAACCTTCATGAGCCAAACGGTCGATGTTGGGTGTCGGTGCCCCGATCGCCTCACCTCCGCCGTAGACGCCCGGGTCGCCCCAACCCATGTCGTCCACCAATAAAATAATCACGTTGGGCGATCTGCCAAACTTTGCTTTTAGTACTTCAAGTTTCGCGTCCGCTTTATGCTGGTGTTCGGGATGCGGCAGGGAGGGCTCCCTGTTTACCGCAGCGTTCAGGGCATTGTGTTGGAAGGAAAAAAACAGGGCTACGATAACAAGCGCTGAACGGTATAGCGGAGGCCTGAAGACATTTTTCATCATTATTGATTCCTCTGATGTCCCCGTCCAAAAACGGCACTATCCGTTTTAGTGCCAGTTCGCCAAGGTCTTGCTGGGGCCTCACTGTACCGGACGGACGTATCTCCTTCAATCTCCCTACCCACGCGAATCCACACTTTAACTATGATCTAGCCTTTTAAATAAGTAGAATAAAAACGTAATGGACAACAAAACAATCATATCAGGCGGTACTGGCAAGTTAAAAATTCAAAGCGAAACAATTCCTACCGCCTCACTTCAAGCAACCGCCCTGCTCCACTCGTTGAACGCACTCATCCTCAGATCCCGATAGTGCTGCGCTCGGACCAGATGCCTGCCCAGGTTGAACAGATTGCTGATCACAGCATGAGAACCCAAGAATCACTGAGCCTGCCTGACTGATTTGAATCGCCGCATTACTCGTTCTCGCCCCCTGGTTGCCTCATACGATTGCTCTGCCCGATTATTCTCATACTGCTCAGTGCTATGAATCACATCCGGCATCAGCTCTCGATGAGCAACACCATAACTGCGCAGTTTGCCGGTCACGATCTTCCTGGGTTCATCTCCGTGTCTTCGTAACAGACGCTTGAAGCAGCGTTTAGCAGCGGCTCCATCACGCTTTGCCTGGGGGAAAACATCAACAACCTCTCCATACCCAAAGCACTCGCTACGCTCATGGGGCAGGCTCTCCTGATCGACTGCTCTCCAAAGATAAGGTACTGCCAAGTTAAAAGTCCATAACTGGTAGAATCAGCGGATGACTACCTACAAACGCCACCTATTGCCACCCGATATCATTAGTTACGCTGTCTGGCTCTACTACCGCTTCAATCTCAGGCGCGTGATAACAGCCACCAAGATATCGAAGATCTCCTCGCTGAGCGGAGCATCACCGTATCCAGAGAAGCAATCCGCCTTTGGTGTATCAAGTTCGGTGCGATTTATACACGCCGCTTAAAACGAAAGCACCGTGGCTATGGCGACACGTTCTACATCGATGAAGTCTTCATCAGGATCAACGGCAAGCAGCATTATCTGTGGCGTGCTGTTGACCAGGAGAGCCTGCCCCATGAGCGTAGCGAGTGCTTTGGGTATGGAGAGGTTGTTGATGTATATTTACAGACCAAGCGTGATGGTGCTGCAGCGAAGCGCTTCCTCAAACGTCTATTGCGAAGCCATGGCGGTGTGCCTAGCAAGATAGTGACTGATAAGCTGCGAAACTATGGCATTGCTCACAGAGAGTTAATCCCCAAGACGATCCACAGTACAAAACAGTATGAGAATAATAGAGCGGAATAATCTCACGAGGCGACCAGGGTGAGGGAGCGAGGGATGCGCAAGTTCAAATCAGTTAGGCAGCCCCAACGATTTCCTGGGTAGCCATGCCGCGGTTTCAAATCTGTTTAACTTAGGCAGGAATAAAGTCAGCGCTCACCATTACCGTGATCTCAGGATAAGTGCGTTTACTGAATGGGAAAGAGCGGTTGCTTGATATTAGGTGGCAGATTGCTGCTGGCCTGACGAGTTAAGTTGCGTCTACCATTGCGAGTGCTAGTTGGGATTGATGCGCATGTTGGAGATTTCTTGAAGCGTGTCTTTCCGGTATCCTTTCAGCGGCTACTGAGATTGTTTTTTCCAAACCTTATTTCAAAGAGATGAATATGAGTAAATCGAAAGCACAGATATTGTTGGAGCGGTACTGGGAGGAGGCGAGCAATGAGGGTAACTACGAGTTGATTCGTGAGGTATGCGCAGACCCTATTATCCGACATGACCCTGAGGGCAAGACTACTGCCCTTAGTCATGAAGAGCAGATAGAGCGTGTGCGTATGGTGCGCGAGGATGTCGGTATTCATATCGAGCGTATTATTACTCACGCGGACGATACCTATGTCACCTCTATCTGGGAGATTACGTCCCATAAAGACGAAAACATCCAGCTCTGTGGTATTGAGGTCTTCAAAGTCGAAGACGGAAAACTGGCACATTGCTGGAATACGCCTTACGGCAATGGCAAGTGGGGTTAGATGACCTTTTATAACCGTCACCGTGCTTGAGGCCATCGCCATGCGCGAAGCAACTGGAGCTAGTCACTAATGTCTGCAGAAAATCCTCATGCTAGCCGTCGCTATAATATTGAAGGCAGCGACCTGGGTTATCCGACGCTGTTTCACGACGGCAGCACTTCGGTGGGCATGTTTGTTGTTTCCAGCAAGATCGCTAATGAAATGATCGCTGATAGTGGATTTACGGTGGCTGAAGTTGCGCCTGGTAAGGCCATTTTGAGTTTTGCCGGAGTGCACTATACCGATACTCAATGCGGTACCTATGAAGAGATAGGCTGTGCATTTTTCGTCAATAAATTCTCTGGAAGATCGGGCATACCCTACCTGGGGACCTGGCTGAACATCCTGCGAGGCAATCAACCCTCGTTTACCTGGTATTTACCAGTGACCGCAACGTCTGCGCTTGAATGCGGGAAACAGATGTGGGGATATCCCAAGACAATTGAAGATATCCGGTACAGCCAAGTCGATGGCAAAACAGTGACGACATTACACCGCGATGGTGCAGAGATTTTGCGCTATAGCGTTGCAAATGAAGGCACCAGGACGCCCAAGCCTATGGCTGCGCCGGTGTACTCCATTTTTGAGAACGCTCCGCATGTCGGCTACCTGACGCAGAATTTCTCGCAGGCATCATATGGCCGCGATGGGGAGTTAGTGTTGTCCGGCCATGCGCTAGTGGAGCCTTTGCGACGCCTGGGTTTGCCTAAAAAGCCCTTAATGTCCGGACACATGGGTAAGTTGCGCTTTAGTATGAGCGCTCCTGAGTTACTGAGTTACTGAGCTACTGAGCTACTGAGCTACTGAAATAGTGATCTCACTATGACTGAGCCTGCCCTATCATCTTGTCCATTTTTGAGAACATGGCAGCTTGGCTAATATAATCACCGTTTTCCATGGCTTCTAGACTGGCCTGATCTTCGGCCCGTTCTTTCCAATAGCGTTTTTGCTCGGCGGTAAATTCACGCAGCAAGGCATTTACAGACATGTTATTCAGAGCTGCCAGCTCCGTGAGATCCCGCTCTATTTTTGGGTCAATTTCAATACTCATGCGTACAGACTATACCAAAAACGCCGATTTTCACCCGAAAAACGTGCTTCTACGCGCACGCAGCGCAGCTTTTCAGGAGTTTCCCTGTACCATAAGGCACAGCGTGCCCTCTTCTATTCATCCTGCCGCTCTTCCACCTTGGGGTACTAGGGTTTTTCCCTGCAAAAACGACACTTATCGATTATACTGACACTATAAAAGATCGCTGGAAAATGAACCTCTGCATGCTGGAGTAAGCGCTGCCCTAGGGAAAGAATAGTCGAAGAATAGACCGAAGAGTTATATTCAATGGAGCTTGAAAGAAAAACGCCGCACGAGTCTATTGCAAAGATATATGAACATATCAGAAACGGCGCTGAGGTTCATACAATGATAGGCTCTGTTGAAAGCGACTCAGTGTATATTGCAGTCCCACTGCACCGGCCTTCTGGCAGATTTAAGCTAGCACTATGGAATACCTGGGGATTGTTTGAAATTTACACACCTCGGTTATTGGCCATATTTACAAGGTTGCTTGCCAGAACTTCCAGGAAGACCCGCTTTTCTGCCCGCGCCATGGAGCTTACCGGCCAAAGACTGAACGGCAACCTCGCTGCTCCGGAAGCCCTCGCAAAAGGGGCTAGTGTTGCTGTTGTAGATAGCCGGTTTTACAGGGGTGATCGCTATATTTATGTCCGCAGTACGGATAACGCACTGAGTGACATCGCTCGCCATCACCGGAACCAATTTGATATTACATGCATCGGCATCACGGGATCCTGTGGAAAAACGACAACCAGAGAGCTTGTTGCTGCTGTCGTTTCTACCCGCCGAAATACAATAGCCACTTTGGCGAACTCAAATACTATGCAGGGTGTTGCACATACAGCTCTTCGTATCACACCTCAAACCGAGGCCGCCGTTATTGAAATTGCATCAACCGGCTCCGATTCGGTTGCCAGACAGAGTGAAATTATACGCCCAAACCTGGGCATCATCACCAACATCGGTAAAGCACACTTGCTTGGTTTCGGGGACCTGGACGGTGTTGAAAAAATCAAGAGACAACTTTTTGATTTTGTGGCTGAAAATGACGGACTATTCTTTGCAAATATCGATGACCCACGAATAGAAAAAATAGCCCATGGCTACGAGAATGTCTGGACATTCGGGGAGTCTTCCGCAGCTAAAACACAGGGACATGCGCTTGATAACAATCTCTTTCTCTCCGTGAGAATCTCGTTGGTAGACTTCCATAGCGCAGAATTGGGTTCCGAGTATATCGATATTAATACCCAGCTATTTGGCAGGTACAACTTATCGAATATACTCGCTGCCTTCGCCGTTGGGCAGCATCTGGGAATCGACCCACACACCATTCGCGGCGCCATTGAGGGTTTCAGCCCTGATAACGGTCGCTCTCAGGTGATAAAACGCAACACCACCACCTACATTATGGATGCCTACAATGCCAATCCCACTAGCATGACGGCCGCACTAGAAAGTTTTTCAGCAATTGGTTCAGATCGGAAAATCGCAATACTGGGCGACATGCTGGAATTGGGCGTCAGTAGCGAAAAAGAACATAGCACTGTCCTGAAGAAACTGGAAACCATGGATCTCGACAAGATTATCCTGGTCGGCAGTGAATTCCCTCGACTGGCAGATCAACAACGGCACCGCACCTTTCCAACAGTGGAAGCGCTCAATGCATGGGTGACCACGCAGGACTTTCAAAACGCTATCGTACTGATAAAGGGATCCCAGGGCATCGGGCTGGAAGCAATCGATATCTGATGCTGCTTTTATGAAAATACTCGCCAGTTACCTGTTGATATTATCCTCCTCGCCAAACGCCCTTAAACTTAAGCTCAGGGTAAAGGCCATGAGCTATTACCTTCGCAGTCAGGGGATTAACTGTTCAATTAATCTACAATATCGCGCCCCAAAACTCGCACACCGATGGAGTACCGCGTTCAGTATCTGCAATGGGGATATTGATCTGGGTACGCTCCGACAGCGCCTGGATGGACGGGATGATGACGGGAATATATGGCTTTCCCCGGACTGGGATTGCGCAAAGAATGCGCAAGCAAGTGCAGCATCATGCCCACTTGTCTTGAGCAATGCCAGGAAGCTCGCGGCCCCTGGGGTGGCGTACGCGCGTGAAGGTTATCAATCCCGGAATTCGCGTCGCTGGCCAAACCGGGTGGATATTCCGGTTTCCGATCACGTATATGGCACTGCAATAGACCTGAATGTGGCCTGGTCCAGGCTTGGCGACCCCTGGAGCAAAGAGGCAAATACACTTATTGAAAGGTTCGGCCTTTTCAGACCTTATAAAGATGAAGCCTGGCATGTCGAGGTAGACAAGACCAAGCGTCCCGACTACAGCCTGAAAGAGCTATTTTCCTGGATATTCCACAACCAGGCTTGATTTCCCACGTTGATTGGCGTCCTGTGGCAGCATAGATGTGGGCTCACTAAAGAAGGAACTTGAATGAAACGAGAATGGTTTGGAACTTGCCTGGTGGCTTTGTTTGTTCTTTCAGGACAAACCGCTTTTGCTGAATCGACAGGCGCGGACTTCACGCCGGTAACGGACAAAATGCTGCAGGACCCACAGCCGGAAGACTGGTTGATGTGGCGCCGCACGCTGGACAGCTGGGGTTTCAGTCCCTTGCAACAGATCAACCGGGAAAACGTGGCGCAGTTGAGGCTGGCCTGGTCTCGTGGTCTGGCTGAACCACAGGGGGTGGGTGTTGATGAAGGTACACCACTGGTCTACCGAGGCATTATGTACATGCCAAGCCAGGGTGATGTCATCCAGGCCCTGGATGCAACGACAGGAGATTTTATTTGGGAATACCGGCGTAAACTGCCGGATGACCTGGTTGAGTATGTGTTCGCTTCAAGCACCAACCGCAACCTGGCGATTTATCAAAACCTGATTATCAGCACCAGCGCGGATGAGTATATTTTTGCCTTGGACGCCCGTACAGGCGAAGTGGTCTGGAATACGCCAATTCACGATTATAAGACTCATCCTTCCCTACAAACTTCTGGCCCCATCATCGCCAATGGCAAAGTCATTTCAGGCCGCGGTTGTGAGCCCGCGGGCGGCCCGGAGGCCTGCGTGATCACCGCACATGATGCCCTTAGCGGAGAGGAGTTATGGCGTACTCATACCATCCAGAAACAACAGGATGGTGATAGTTGGGGTGGTATTCCATGGGATCAGCGTTGGCATGTTGGCGCCTGGATGATTCCCAGCTTTGACCCCGAGTTGAATCTAATTTATGTCGGAACATCAGTGACCTCACCCGCGCCAAAATTTATGCTGGCCGGTAATGACCACGATTACCTTTATCACAACTCCACTCTGGCACTGGATGCCGACAGCGGAGAAATTGTCTGGCACTACCAACATCTGGTTGATCATTGGGATCTGGACCATCCTTTTGAACGGCTGCTGGTCGACACTGTACTTACACCCGATGCGGCATCAGTCCGTTGGATCAAACCGGGCCTCAAACCAGGTGAAGTACGCAAGGTTGTTACCGGTATCCCGGGCAAGACAGGCATTGTTTATACGCTTGATCGAAAGACAGGGGAATTTCTTTGGGCCACCGAAACGGTTAAACAAAATGTGGTTAAAGACATCGACCCTGAAACTGGTGTGGTCACTGTCAATCCCGATATGATGTTCTCCAAGGCGGGCGAAACCCGCATGGTTTGTCCGTCAACCAGTGGTGGTAAAAACTGGCAGGCTGGTGCTTACAGCCCGCAGACTAACGCAATGTATTTCCCCCTGCAAAATACCTGCATGAATGTGACATCTGTTGCAGAAAAGCCCACTCTTGACTCTCTTTATTCGCTTCGAATTCAACCGGTGTTTCCGCCGGGCGAAGACAAAGTCGGAACCATTCAAGCTATTTCCGTAGAGACCGGGGAGACATTGTGGAAGTATGAGCAACGTTCAGGCGTGATGTCGCTTGTTGCGACCGGTGGTGGGCTGATTTTCGGTGGTGATACAAACGGTCGCTTCCGCGCCCTGGATCAGTCCACGGGCAAGGTGCTGTGGGAAGTGAAACTCGGCACTATGATTACCGGATACCCGATTAGCTATGAAGTGAATGGCATCCAGTATGTTGCCGTCAGCACCGGTGAGGCGGTGGTCACGGGTGCCTATCTGGTACTGACGCCTGAGGTTCGGCCAAGCAAAGCGACCAGCCTGTATGTCTTTGCACTACCCCAGGCTGAATGATGACTGAGAAAGCCACGGCAAAATGAAATTTGAAACTTTCTTCAGGCCGGTCACTACCTCGCTTGTGGCTTTTATTTGGCTAACGTTAGTGCTTGCCTGTACGGCAGCAGAAATAGTTGCCCCTAAGGACGAGCCACGGACAGCCTGGGACGGTGTTTATACACAAAAACAGGCTGAGCGAGGTCAAAACCTGGTTGATCAGCATTGCTCAATGTGTCACGGCAAGAACTTGTTCGGCTCACGAGCTGCACCCGCCATTGCAGGAACTGAGATGCTGTTTGTTTGGGATGGACGAAAGCTGACCGAGCTGCTCGAGATCATGCGCACGACCATGCCACCGGGACAGGTCGGCACGATAAACAACCAGGAGTTTGTGGATATTATCGCAACTATATTGCAGGCCAGTGCGTATCCAGCCAACGACAAAACCGATTTATCCTTGCAACAACTGGAAAAAATTGCATTTAGACGCGAGAAACCTGAGTAGTACATTTGATAAACCCGAATAGTAGGATATGACTACTCGCAACAGGCCTGGGGAAGAGACAAAATGATGAAACAAAACGACCACCAAAAAACCAGGCACGCCAGTCGTGTGTTGATTCTGACGGGTCTGCTATGCATACCTGCTCTGGCTCTGGCTCTGGCTCAGGCTCAGAAAACGGCGCCGAGTTATACCCTGGATCAATCCGCCCGTGGTAAAACGGCATTCGATATTCATTGTGCGTCCTGCCACGGTGGAGATCTCGGTGACGGCGCATATGGCCCGCCGCTAAAAGGCCCCGGCTTTCTTCAAAAGTGGGGCGGTTCACCTCTGGATGAATTGTATATTCACATCGCAAGTACCATGCCCAGTGCCGCACCTCGCTCACTGAGCGACCAGGTTTATGCTGATATTTTGGCCTATATGTTGGAACACAATGGTGTATATCCCGGTCCGGCTGAACTCAGTCCTAAGCCTGCACAGCTCCACAAGGCCGTTCTTCCAACGACGGGCCCAACGCCATCTGGCGGTATTGCCGGCGGCGTTGCTTTGCCACCACCACCGCATACTCTGGCTAACCCATTGGATGACATCACCCCGGTAACCGAGGACATGCTGGCCGATGCACCGGAAGGTGACTGGTTGACCTGGCGACGAGCCAACAATGGCAACGGCTTCAGTCCGCTGAAGCAGATAAGCAAGGAAAATATTGGCGATTTGCGTGTGGCATGGAGTTGGGCGCTGCCAGACGGACCGGGGCATGTCCCACCCCTGGTACACGATGGCGTGATATTCGCCCATGGCTGGGGCGACATAGTCCAGGCTCTGGATGGCAGAACCGGTGAACTGTTATGGCAGTACACCCGCTGGCTACCCGACAACATTAACTCGATGCTTTACGGTAAACGCAGCATCGCCATGTTTGATGAATACATCTACGTCGGCACCAGTGATTCGCACATTGTTGCTCTGGAAATGAAAACGGGCGAGGTGGTCTGGGATCAGGTTATTGTCGATATCAATAAAGGGCAACTGATAACCGGTGGGCCGCTGGTTGCAGAAGGTAAGGTCATGATTGGGACTTCGGGTCAAGGTCCGGGTGGTAATTTTATTGTTGGTCTGGATGCTAAAACGGGTGAAGAAGCCTGGCGTTTTAACACCATTGCACAGCCCGGCATGCCTGGTGGTGATTCCTGGGCCGGTATGAAGTCGGAGGAAAGAACAGGTGCGTCTTCCTGGGTACCGGGCAGTTATGACGCCAAGTCGGGCCTAGCCTACTTTGGCACGGCTCAAACTTACAATACCGGCCCATTATTGGATACTGATAATGTTCTGGGTATTAACAACGATGCCTTGTACACGGACTCGACGCTGGCGATCGATCCGAGTACCGGCAAGCTAGAGTGGTATTTCCAGCATTTGCCAAATGATCAGTGGGATCTTGATTGGGTATTTGAGCGAATATTGTTGACCATTCCTGTCAATGGTGTCGAAACAACCGTTGTGACCAGTGCAGGAAAATCGGGCATTCACGATGTGCTCAATGCTTCCACAGGCAAGTACCTGTCTTCTATTGATCCGGGGATGCAGAATTTTATCAGCGACATTAACCCTGAGACAGGCGCCCGAACCATAGACCCAGCCAGAATTCCACGTAAAGACCGAACCGTCATGGTATGCCCGCATGCTGATGGGACGAAAAACTGGATGCCCAGTGCCTACAATCCTCAAAATCAAATGTTGTATGTGCCATTGATGGAAATTTGCATGGATATGGTGCCGGTATCCGAAGGTGAAAAGGCCAATTTGTCTTCCGGAATTCGTTGGACCGGACGGCCAAGACCAGACAGTGATGGAAAGTACGGACGCCTGCAGGCGATCAACCTGCAAACCGGCGAACTTGCCTGGGCACATCGTCAGCGGGCACCCAGAACCAGCGGCATTCTCACCACTGCCAGCAACCTCGTATTTGGCGGAGACCTGCAAAGGAATATCACCGCCTTCGATGGAGATACCGGCGAGGAGTTGTGGAATTTCCGTCTTAACGATGTGCCAGTGGCTGCGCCGATCAGCTTTTCTGTTGATGGCAAGCAATACCTGGGGGTCACAACAGGCCGTGGTGTCATGGCTGGGGCCAGAAGATCGCTGGTACCTGAAATTAGATTACCCATGTCGCCTTCTGCAACTCTGTGGGTGTTTGAGTTGCCTGATCAAGCCAAGAAATAAAATCAGGGAACCTGTTAAATTAAGGCATGCTTTCGCTTTTTTTGGGTACCGACAAGTTAACAATCGAGAAGGAAACTATTCCGATATATTAGCTTCAAGCAGCTGCCCTATTCCATTCAGCGAACGCACTCATCCTGAGATCACGGTAATGCTGGGCTTTTACTAGATGCCGGCCCAGGTTGAAGAGATTGTATACAGCAGCATGGGCATCCAAAAGCCTCTGAGCCTGGCCCACCGATTTGAACCGCCTCATCCCCCGCTCCCTCACCCTGGTTGCCTCATGCGATTGCTCAGCTCGATTATTCTCATATTGTTTAGTACTGTGGATTGCCTCAGGCATCAACTCTCGGTGCGCTACTCCATAGCTTCGCAGTTTGTCAGTCACGATCTTCCTCGGTTCATCTCCGTAGTTTCGTAACAGACGCTTGAAGAAGCGTTTAGCAGCGGCTCCATCACGCTTTGCCTGGAGGAAAACATCAACAACCTCTCCATACCCATAGCCGGATCGCTTCTCTGGATACGATGACGCCTCGCTCGGCCAGTAGATCTTCGATATCGCGGTGGCTGAGGTTGAATCGGTAGTAGAGCCAGACTGCGTAGGAAATGATATCGGGTGGGGCCGCCTAGCTGAAATCGGTGACGTTTGTCTGTATTCATGCGTTGATTCTATCAAAATCGGCGACTTAACTTGGCGGTACCGTTTGTATGTATTCATCCACCGATTCTACCAGTTGCGGGTTTTTAACTTGTCAGTACCCCGCCGACTAATAATCGATAGGTGTATTTCATCCGATTAGTGCTCGTCAATACAGCAGATTAGTCCCAACCTATCTCAATGTAAATGCAGCGACGCAAGCGCTAAACCAATGGACGCGAGGGTAATTCCCTGGGCATAAGCAAGACCCGGATTAAGCACCAAATTGAATGCCATCGCGGTTAACCACATGAAGATCGCCCAAAGCAGTGGGTTAAGACGTCCGTTAACTTGAGTAAACTGAATATTGGCTGACCATAGTTGTCTCCATATTTTGAAGTGCATGTAGAGATAAAGCAGCGTTCCTGCTAAGCCATATTTATAGAACGTCCCTACAAAACCGATATCGTCCGGAAAAAAATACGGCGCAACAATATCCTGATAGGTGACGCCGTAGGTGCTGTCCTCTCCGGCCCCAAAGAAAAAATGTCCAGGAATTTGCTCAAAAGCCAGTTCAAATGATTTCTTGCGTAACTCACCGCCATCCGAGGCGAGAAAGAGATCCGACATTAATTCAAAGCAAATAGGAAAACACAAGATTAAAATTGGTGATAGAGCAAGTACAAAGGGAATCCTGTTCTTGGATGAAAAAAAGAGGGGGTATAGAAATATTGCCAAGAGCATCGTGGCCAATGTTGAGCGAAACATCACTATTGACCATATATAAATGGCTATACTCATGACCGATAGCGATATTGCCCACGACAGAACGTTTCGTGACTGGACCACGCCTATCAAGGCAGCCATCAGGCCAACCATGATGACAAAGAGAGGCGGCTTCAAGCGGAACCCACGCCAATCGTCGTAGGTGACAAGGTTACTAAGCGTATGATCAGTGGAGAAAAAAAGCGCTTTGAGGTCAAGGGTAAAGTAGAAGATCAGGTAATTTACCATCAGGGCTACGAGTGCAAAGCGCACGATTCTCTCTACGAGACTAATCGGCAGCCCAGTCCTGCACAGAAGATAAACTCCCGGACCTGTAAACCCAAGCATGAACTCCCGAGCAGAAAAAAAGGCGTATAGAGGGTCACCGCCATAATTGGCATAAAAAGCCAGTGAACTGATAATCATAATACCAAAGATCAAAAAGACAGGTTTTAGAAACCAGGCTTGCAAGGAAACCATATCCAACTGAAAAAAACCTCGCCATGAGCCGAGAGCCATAAGTGCAATGGCACAAAAAATACCCAGCTCCTGTAATCGATTCGCCATATAGTAGCGTCCCCCTTGGCAACCGGCGAAGATGGCGATAAAGAGTAAAATACAACAAATGTGCTGAAGGTTGACGGGGCGACACCTCGCGTGGGGCTCCATATCGACTTTTAGCGCAGATTCCATTGAGAAAACTCTATGGTCTGAAACTGGTTGCGCCAAACAAAACCGACAGCACGACCAGAGCGTTACGGAATTGGCCACGTACAACCCTTTTCAGGACTTCCACGAAGCTAGACAGGTAGCACCAGATCAAATTACGCCGGTGATGTTTACGCATAAAAAGATGCTTGCTCCTGAAACCATGAAAATCCGCCAGTAGGGACGGTGTTGACCGCGTCCAGCTAGGTGACCCTATAGACCGACCTTCCCGGTGATAAACATGCGCATCTACCGCGACACAAGGTCGAGTGCAGTTCCCTGCTCGCGTAAACCAATCAATCTCCTCGTAATACAGAAAGTAATCTTCATTGAGTAAGCCAACACTGTGTAGAAGACTTCGAGGAATCAGCATCGAGCAGCCGCTTATATAATCAATTTTCTGCTCAATAAGATGGCAATCCTTCAACTCGTGTTCTGGCATGAACCGGCCCTCGGACTCTGAGGCGATACCGGTACGCGTACTGAAACAATTCCCACCAATGGTTTGAATCATCTCTGGGCTGTCGAAGAAATGAATAACAGAACCACAAACTTTCTTAGTAGTTCCCCGCTTAAGGCGACGCTGCATATTTGCCAAACAATTGGGGTCAACCAGCGTGTCATTATTCAGTATCCATGCATGGGACATGTCAGGCTGGCTAAGTGCGTAACGCAATCCGACGTTATTGCCCGCAGCAAATCCGCCGTTCTCTTCGTTGTCTATTAAGATCAGCGGTTCGCCTCTATCACTAAAAGATTGAGAATCGATAGCACTGGCCGTGATGTACAGGTGGTCTAACGGGTGAGATGTCGCACCAACGAATGATCGCAAGCGCGTATCTTGTGGTACCTCGGCAGATATTTCACCCCTGGCCCAGCTGACGATTTTATCTATACTTGTATCGCTAGAATTGTTGTCACAGACCACGACGCGAAAAGGCGCAGCTCGAGACTGAAAAACTGATTCGAGGCAGGCGATTGTATCTCGCCAACCGTTCCAGTTGAGAAGGATAATGTAGGTGCAAGTGTCAGTCATATTTACACTCCATAACGAGCTTTTTATAATTGCGGCGGAGCTACGTTTTGCCGTAACTGGCCCATCAGAGAATTTACATCAGCCTGCTTCATTCCTATATTGGATTGAAGGTGCACTGCTTGAGGAAAATTGGTATCGTCGAATTCAGCGAAAAATGCTTCGATTTCATCTTCAAACCAAAGGCTATGGCATAAATCTTCCGCTTGCTTAAAGTGACCGGACTGTTCAATTCCTAGAATATGCTCTACGAAAACTCCATAAAGCGTATACTCCGAAACCGTCATCCGTCTGCCGACGGCCTCATACCATGGACGCTGCTTACAATCCTCAATATACCGTTTCATTTGAACGAGATTGCTACGTCGCCATGTCACGAGTGGCGCGACGTAATCGCTGCCAAAGTACTGCGGTTTAAGATCCAGTAGTTCACCAGCTCCATGGTGCCACTTGAGGTGTACACCATCACTCTTATGCATAGGCTTTCTGTGTAGACGCAGAGCCCCCTCGGTAATAAAGCGCTCATGTTGCAGCGGCCTTATAAATTCGACATCTGAATCTACGAAAACGATGTTTTCACAGTTTGTAACGACGTCAGCGCACAACTTCGTAATTTGTTGCATTACCCAACCTCGCACAGGCCACATCGCATTATCGAACCACCATTTGTTTAATAGTGGCACTTGTATAAATCGGGCTGGCAGCACCTCCTCACTACTAATTACGGTGCGGCCTACTGATTCCAATTGAGCGAAGAGTGCCCTGTCACGATCAGGTACTATAAGAAACTGAGCCACGTCAGGACTGATGAATATATTCATGCTCGCGCAAAGTCGTGCGCAGCGTTCAAAGTCGGGCTGGTACGAACAGGTAACGAAAGCAAGCTGGTCACTTTCGATCATTAAGCTCATAAAAATTCTCCTAAAAAATTGTCGGAACAGGTGCACATGAGCCGGAAGCAACTTGCGCAGTTCGTTATATTTTGGGTGTATAAGGTTCTCCGGAATCATCATTGCGGCAAGCTAGGGCTGTCACGCGTTTCCTGGTAATGCGCCCGATATAGAACGATCTTCTGTACCATGCCCGTCACAAGAACGCTGACTAGCACGAAGAATACCGCCAGCAGCGAGCCTGCTATCGTTCCTATTACAATTCTCTTGTTCCGCGAAATCATGAAACTACGGTAGGGAATTGCCGCTGGATCGATAATTTCCACTGCATACTCTTCACGCGCGTTGGCCAGCATGGCGATGGCTGTCTGAGCCTCGATGAGACGATAAATGGATTTCTGCATTTCCAGCAAATCAGAATTGCGGAGTTCGCTCTGGAGGTACTCTTGCTTACGCTGCACGTCCCTTATTGTTCTCTCTCTGATAAACTCGTTAAAACTCCGCACGTAGTTGTTCGCCCAGTCCCGAGCCACAGTTGCCTCTGGCCAATTCATGCTGATGCTAATTATGTCGGTTGCCTCATCGAGGACGATACTTCGTATCCGGTCCCGAAATAGAGTAAAAATCTCTCCGCGATCAGGAGTAAAACCGGCCTCCCAGCGTTGCTCCTTCTCTAGCCATTGCTCGGGATAAAAATGACGGTAGACGTTATGCTCGTCGATAAACTTCATAGTGTAGTAACGTGATTCTAGTCGAGCGAGCATGACGTCGTTGTAGTTGTCACGAGTCGTGCCCATTACAAAGCCGTGTTCGACCAGAGTGAGAACTTCTGAGGCCCTTCTGTCATCTGGAGACACGCCGCCGGGATCCTCGATATCAACCACGCTTATTTTGATGGTGGACTGGTATATGTACGGGCTGGAATAGACCAAGACACTCGTCAGCACTGCGGACAACAGCGCGGCGATAACCAGCTTCCAACGAACATCGATCAGCGCGTTGATGTAGGGCATCAAATCCAGCTCCATCACTGCTGGAGAATCGTGAATCTTAGCGTCTATAGTTTTCATTGGAAGTCCCCAGGTTTTACTGTGTAATACCGGCCTGAATCACATTAGTGACTCGTCACAGTGTGGTGGTTGGTGTGGCACATGCGGATCTCTCGATTGAATATTTATGATTTCGTCTTATACCAAGCAATCGGCATGCCAACATAGGGGGCCCTTGTATTATCTATACAAATCAAATGGATAGCTTACTTAATAGAATCGTGTGACCGATGAAGCATGCAAATAGACTTGCAAGATGCAGCTTCTGAGATCAGGAATTATCGCCTGGAAGTGTCTTCGCAAAAGAAGGAAAGGGACCCGTAGTTAACGAGAAGTACCCTAGGAAAGTGTGACGTTGTGTAGCCCGTCGATGAAGTACCTAGCGGCACTGTTGACAGTCCTTCAATCTACCCTGCCCCCGCCAACTGTGTCTGGTAATCATTCTAGGATGAAGCGCTTTTTGCGCCGCAAAATAAAACGCATATAGCAACTACACAGAAGCACTTTACGGTAACGGGCTAAAAGCAAGCTCCAAGCTGTTGAAATCAGCAGAGATAATATCGACTGGAAAAGTAGAAGGTGCGCCCCATGCAATGGCTAAATAGCCGCTCACTCAAGCAAAAAGTTATTGCCATTTCTATGGTAACGTCGGCGGCTGTTTTGTGTCTGGCGGCACTCACCATAATCGTCACTGAATACTTCAGAGAGCGATAGGAAACAATCCAGTCTGTCGCTATTCTTTCAAATATTGCCGGCCTCAATGCTAGCGCTAATACTCTCACCAAGTATTATTAGGACGAACGGTCCTGTGCTCTTTGAAGCGCAAGGCTGGTGTCGTATAGACGACGCATCATTATAAAGGTCTGGGAAACTGGCATGCTATTACTGCTGTCTGCTGAGCCACCATTTGCTGTTGACGCCAGTCGCAGCTCTTTCAAAACTTGTGGCCGATCAACCTCGGGCGCTTTAACAATCCCCATTGACCACTCTTGAAAGTAGCGAATCTGCGCTATGTTGTCTGAAACAATTCTGACATTTCGGTGACGAGTATCCGCATAGAGCTTATCCAGAAGCTGGCTAATGGCAGCATCTTCCCCCTCAATGACTTGGATAAAAGCGTTTTCAAGGTAGAGCAGGGCACCAGTAATGCCGTATTTTTTGTTATTACGGCGAGATACTTCTACCAGTTCGTTCAACTCATTTTTTGTCAAAGTTGCGGTCGCATGGCTAATGTATACGACTTGTCTGAATTGGTTCACCACCCTAAACCTCATGACATTTTGAAAATCCTAATAGTATACAAACTACGAACAGGCATTGCATTGATTTCTATCAACTAGGGCTCCGACCGATGTACGGTCGTATGTGAAGCTCATCCGGAGCACCGCAACGGACGTATCTGCCTTGCCAATTGATTCAACAGATTCATATTGCAGATATTCAGGTCTAGTAGGCACCACGTGCCAACAATACTGCCGGCAGCGTGCGCAGTAATAACTTGATATCCATCCATAGAGATCGCTTCCGGATATATTCGATATCCAGTAGTACTTGTTCGGGAAAGGGAATATCACTTCTGCCGGACACCTGCCAGATACATGTAATCCCAGGCTTCACGAACAGGCGCTGCCGCTCACGCGCGGTGTACAGTGCAACTTCACTAGCGACGGGTGGCCTTGGCCCGACCAACGACATATCCCCGACAAACACGTTCCACAGCTGCGGCAACTCATCGATAGATGCCTTGCGAATGAAACGTCCTACTCTGGTGACGCGAGGATCCCGCTTCATTTTGAAGGTGGTACCACCGTCCATCTCGTTCTGTTGAAGCAACTCTTGCTTGCGCTGCTCGGCATCTATATACATCGAACGCAGTTTCCAGCATTTGAAGGGGGAGCCACCGAGACCGATACGGACCTGGCTAAACAGCACCGGCCCCGGGGACTCCAGCTTGATCAGGATAGCCAGCAGCGCAAAAAATGGCGACAGCAGCAGCATGCCCACACCTGTGCCAATACGATCTAAACAGCGCTTGAATAGTTCATACCATGCCCTCCCAGATACCATCTGTAAACCACTACCGGCACCTTCACGGCTAGACATATCTGCTATTGCTTCTTTCCAAGCATCAGACATTTCGTTGATCCTTTTAGTTTAACTGTTGATTCAACAAACCATAGGGCAAGCGCCGTGCCAAATTACTAAGCCCATGAAATATAAAACTATTTTTAACCTGAAGACAATCACGGGAAAGCGGTTTTGCAATTCCAGTGGCATTTTGCGTTTTTTTCTTGGAGACAGCGCGATTATTGGGCTGTCGAGCCTGATCGACCCAAGATGCAAGTACTCAAAATTTCTTTATATACACATAAATCATTGGGTTAGATGATTTTATAACCCCTGATGAGCCGATTGGCACGGTCACTGCAAGCGACACTGCTACTACAACTCCCGATACGGCAACGTACAAATGAATACCATGAGTTACATTAATTCCCTTACCGGGCTCAGAGGTTTGGCTGCATTTATCGTTTTCATATCGCATTGCGCCAACCAGGGCATGCTGCCGGCTGTCTTTAGCCATGGATTCGGTCAAATTGGCGTGATGCTGTTCTTTATCCTGAGTGGATTCTTAATGGGCCACTTATATTTAAATAAAGACTCCAATGTCAGCAACATCAAGCAGTATCTTATAGCGAGGATAGGCAGAATATTACCGCTGTATTTTCTGCTTATTCTACTCTCCGTACTAATCTCTACGACAATCTACCCGGACTTTCACTACCAGATTACTGAAGTACAAATTGTGCTACGCGCACTGCTTTTTATCGATGCCCCCTATGAGTTTTGGACAATTCCAGTGGAGGTACAATTTTACGCTGTTTTTATCGTGTTCTGGATTCTCTATCAACGCAATGTCAGCCCTATTTTGCTGATAACATTCATGGCGTTAACAGCCATTCCCGGCATTTTACTTTATTCTAAATTGGGCTACGTACCCGCGTTATTTTCGAGCTATAGCGTTCCTTTTTTTGTTGGCATTGGCACTGCCATCATGTATCCGCGCATTGCAGGCAGTGTATTCCTCAATAAGTTCGCCACTTACGCAGCCGCGCCAAGCATCATCGCCCTGTTCCTTAACCTACCCGCTGTCCGCCTTGAGCATGAGTGGATTCTTAACAGTCATTTTTTTGTGCGAACCTGGGCCGACCCACTGAACTGGGTCATTGTCTACTGCGTGTTTTTCTGTGCCATGCTCAATGCAAGCGCCCTACATTTTCTAAACACCAGAGCGTTTGTAGTATTGGGGGAAATATCGTTCGGGTTTTACCTGATTCACTATCCAGTGCTGAAGATAATTAAAAGCATTGGAATACTGGTTCCCCTCCAATTTGTCACGTCCTTCGTCCTCATCAGCTTGCTCGCATGGCTGTCCTACAAATATTTCGAGCAGCCAGTAAACAAACGGATACGGGGAAAACTAACTGAACTAAAGCGCGAGCCCTCGCATCAGCCTGTCGCACAAATTCATCAACCCAATTTTCCAATACGGACTCCAGCAGAATGAAAAAGTTACTGTTTATCACTCCCGAGCTTCCCTATCCCCCCCAGAGTGGCGGCAAGGTGAAAAGCCTGAAAATGTTGCACGCTCTGGCTGAAAAATACCTGGTGACGCTGGCTTGCCCTCTCAAGATGGAGGACGCGAAGTACGTAGAGGAGTTTTATGCTATCTCACCCTGCGCCCACCACTTACATCAGGACGTTAGTATACCGCGTACACCGGGCAACCTCGTCCTGAGCTACCTTCGCGGCATCCCCCTAAACGTACACCGCACTTACAACGAGCAATTGCAAAACAACATCGCTGCTTTAGCCAGTGAGCAGGACGTCGTTTTTCTGGATCACTATGAGGTCTATCCCTATCTGCCAACCGACTACCAAGGTCTGGCTGTTTATCACGCACACAATGCCTATTTTAAAATATGGGAGCGTTATGCCCAACTGCCGGGAAATCCAGTAGTGCGTGCTGTCGCCTACATGGAATCGAGGCGAGTAAAAAAATATGAAACTGAAGTTTCCAACAATACAGACCTGTCTTTTGCCGCCCCCAATGATGCCCTCGAGTTGGCTAAATCAGGCGCGAGCAAAGACAAGCTTCACAACACCTTTCACCTGGGTGACGACCAGCAACTGGAACTCCCTGAAGTGCAGTACGCCAACACCGAGAAAAAGCTTATGTATGTCGGATTTCTGGGCTGGGAACCTAACTCCCACGGACTGTTATGGTTCATCGAGAAGGTCTGGCCGAAGTTAGTCGAGCGCCATCCTGATTTAAAAATGGATATTGTCGGCAAGGGCCAGGACAAGCGACTGCAGGATGCAGCAGCCAAGTGGGTAGGTATAACCCTTAAGGGTTTCGTTCCAGATCTTCAGGAAATTTATAATAACAGCCGCATCTCCGTGGCGCCCCTCATGTTCGGTAGTGGTATGAAAGTTAAGATACTGGATTCCATGGCAAGAGGTATGCCCACCGTAACAACCAGTGTTGGTGCCGAAGGTATTGATGTAGAGCACGGTACGCACATGCTGATCGCCGACGAGCCTGCGAAAATGGCAACATACATAGACCACCTCTTGAACGACCCTGACTTGTGGCTATACCTACAAAAGAACTCCCGAGCACTGATCACTGAACGCTATACCTGGCGACGGCTGTTCATCCAGATGCACGATACTATGGAATCCGGTTTGCGCGATAAAGTGAATGCAGTCTCTAGACAGACAGAGCAGGGGCTGCAGCATCTTGGCTGATCAGGCCACCAAAGGCATGGTTACAGCGATCGGTGAAGAGCCCGACGATAGGATACAAAAACGAGCGCAGTTCGCAAACAAGTTCCTTCCCGCGCTCGCACTGATGGCCAGCCGTGGCGGCGCCATTCTCGCCCAGTTCGCCGCCCAGTTGGCCGTGGGTACGATGGCTGGCGCAGGCGCACTGGGCGCCCTGCAGTTGCTCACATCCTGGACATGCATCGCGGGTGAAGTGCTGGGGCTCGGCCTGCCCACTCGCGCAATGAGGCAGGTGTCCATTAGTTACGAGCAGCAACAGCGGGACCAAATATTGCAGACCCTCCGTGAATCGCGCAGGAAAATTTTCCGCCTATGGCTTACGCTGGCTGTGCTCGTCGCTTTACCTGCTATCTTTTTGGCGCGCCCCCAACACACCGCCACCTGGACAGACTATAGCTGGCTGCTAATAGGCGCCGGTCTGGCTGCGCCGCTTTTCTCCCTGACACGGCTGTATGCAGAGTCACTGAAAGCCACCGGTGCCGCCCTGGCAGCGGTAACAATCGAGAGCCTGACCTCGCCCCTGGCATTATTGCTGGCCTGCACCTTCAGCTGGTTAGCCGGACATCCCGTCGTTACTTTCACGCTCGCTATCACTTTCGGACTGAGCCTGGTTGTCACGCCCGTTGCATTAAGTCACAGACTCAAGCGACAAGTGGAGGGACTTGCGCCGTCAGCTACCGGAACTCGAGACGCTCACGCCCCGCCAAAAGTGGAACGTGGCGACCTGTTCTACCTCTGGGGTACTGGTGTACTTAGCATCAGCTTCATGCATTTGCCTTTTATAGTGATGCCTCTTTACATTGATACCGCGCAGATAGGTGT
>JBLGAR010000062.1:0-27670 GCA_047612385.1 Cryomorphaceae bacterium
TTAATGTATGAAGAATACGAGGAATAGGTACGTAAGCTGTTTCATTGGAGATGTCTTTTTCCCAATCACCTAGAGCGTCCTCCAGTTTCTCCAACTCAGATGCACCCTCTTCAATAAACGCGTCAAGAAACTCCGAAAAAATCTCCGTACTGGGTTGGTTGGTATAACTAAATTTAACATCAGCCGGAACACACCATGACAAGCCGCGATCATCATCGATGGCCGTAGCGACAGCGCCACTTTGTTCAGGTAAAGCAGCCGCTAAAGTATCAGGGCTGTTAGCAGCGTCTGTATTAGTAAACTGGTCAACCGATACCCCGCAAATTTCACCAATATCGGTTTCAACATCTGCCAAACTATGGATCAATGCTTCAACGTCAATACCGGAGTCAGCACTAATGGGGGTAAATTCATCTGTCAAATCAGCCGAGAATATATCTTCACCGAAAACCATGTCGTCCAAGTAATCCAGGTTTGCAAAATTCGCAGTGGAAGAGCTTTTTACAGGGTCAGCCAAGCCATCTTCTTTAGTATAATCGAGAAGCTGTGCCGTTATGTTTTCCAATTCGTCATCAATGTCAAAAGGCGAAGTGAACTCTTCAAGACAACCCTCCGCCAGTATTTCTTCATCAAAGATGCTTTCTGCGGTAAGTTCCTGAGCAACTTCAGGTAATTTCCCACTGGCCAAATCTTCTGAAGCAGCAACACTATCTGTGAAAGATAAGCCATCACCCAGGAAATCATCTTCATCGGAAACAGAGGGTGTGATGAGGATAGATTCTTTTTCAGTGACATTGCTTTTAGCGACAAAGCCCTCTGAAAACAGCTGGTTCCAATCTGAGTTGTCGTAAACATTTGAAAGACGTACATAAATCGCATCAATTTCAGTTTGACCCAAGCTCGAAAGCGCATCCAACTTTGTGGTGGCGACCCTAAGAATTGGTAAGTAGCTTTCCTCCTGGCACTGCTTGATTGAGTCATCATCCGTTCCAAGCATAACCTCTACTAGAACGCTCTGCGGGGCAACCGACAGGTTGTTCAAACGCTTTTCAACACAGACCGTGAGCTCTTCCATTACCTGGGCGATTACACTGGTAATAGCGCTAACAAAATCGTTATTGAAACTCTCTTGTGCCTTGAAATCTTCATGGTAGTCAATAGTGGTCTCCAGCTGAGGGTCAACAGAGGCGATTCCTCCGGTACCATCCACAACAAGACCATCCAGACTTACGTCAGGATCTTCAAGATGTTCACCTGCGAGTAAATACTGATCAAATTCGTCATCATCGACAGGAGGTTCATTCGCAGCTAAGTAATCGAGAACTCCGAACTCTTCGGAAGCGCTATCCGGTGACGCATTTGTCTCGCTTACCTCAACAGCTTCTTCTAGAGAAACAGGGTTGTGTTCGACCGATAAAAAGCCGCCCGAGGAAATTATTGGAATGCTGACTTCGGCTGCTACTTCAGCGACTTCTTCAGCCACTACCGAATCCATGTCATCGTCCGGCAGTTTCACAGAGCTTTCCGCGGCTGCAAGAAGATCTATATCTGCGTCGAGGTCTGCGGCTGTACCTTCGACCAACTCTATTGCTGTTTCCAGCTCGGAGCCGGCTAGTGTTTCTGCCTCAGTGGCGCGCTGAGTACTGTCATCAACAATCGCCATATCGAGTGGCTCTTCAATCTCAGCCGCATCAGGTACGATCAGGTTCTGCGCTTGTGCGCTCAGGAAATTACTTGAATCATCTACTCGTGCCAGGCCAGCTTCCTCGTGCGAAGCATCTCCGGCATCCAGCTCAGCACCTAAGTTAATTTGAAGATCCGTTAGGCTCTCAAGATCTGATGCAGGTTCCAGTTCTACAATATTTACATCAACCTCCAGTGTTTCGGACACTGAATACTGTGGATTTAAGAGGGGCGCGGCGACGTCTGATAAAAATCCATCGAAGGCAGCAGCGGATATTTCACTATCATCTTCTAGAATATCTAGCGTCAGGAGATCCTGAATCTCGAGCTCTGATTCCTGGTCGAGTAGCTCAACTTCGGCTAATTCCAGCGTCAACTCGGAGGACAACTCGAAACTGGTTTCTTCCGGTAGCTCTAAAGAAAATTCCGATACGGAGTTTTCTAGCTCTGGGACTTTCGGCCCGAGTGCCTCCGGATAAGTCTGTGCCAACTGCACTTCATCGAGTGAAACGGGCGCTTCAAGCCTTTCGATATTTTCTTGCGATGCTTTGCTCGCACCGACTGCGTGGAGCGGCTTATTACGTATTTTGAGTGGAATTTTTTGCATGACTACATGGCGCCCACCAATATCGTCATCTTCGTCGAGTCCCAGAATATCAAAACCTTCCTCTACATAATCCTTCGCGCTGGCTTTGCCTGCTCCAGCAACACCCGAACGATCGACAGCCATGCTAAATCCAGAGGCGATTATCACAGCACCGGAGTGCGCCGCAGATTGATCACTTTCAGATCCACAAAAAATGTTTGCAGCTCCGGTCTCGGACATTACAATTTCTTCGCTAACAAAGCAGGACACATCATCCGAACTGCCTTCGCCACCAAACATCGGGCGATTTGCAATCTCCGCCTCGTACTCAGTAAGGCCGGCATTCACTACAGCATCTTGTTCTGATACCGTAAACAGCTTTTCTGCTGGATCAGCATAGTCCTGTTCGAGCAACCACTGGACCGTTCGATCCTCTTGATCTTCTTGAGCATCGACAGATAGGTCGACCATGGCGGCGCTTAAATCATTGTCAGATAGCACGATAATTCTCCTATTTCACTTGTCTTTATAATGCCGTTCACTTAATGGCCAATGGGGTGCGAAATAGCTGTATCGCTCACCACACTCATGGGTTTGACACTGTCCCCTTCGGCTTGGGGCAAATCTTCAGCCAAATCGTCCTCACTACTACTGGCAATACGGAAGCACTTATTCGTCAACTCCCGCACACTACCAAAGTCAACGGTCTCTGGATTTTTGTAGGCGCCCACCAATTCTGGGAGAGCTCTAATAACTTCTTCAATGGCACTCTGGACACTGTCAGTGGGAGGCAAATCTCCGTCCAGAACTCGATCCAACATGTCCTGAGCTGACCATCCGAGTTCACCAAGAACGTTTGCACCAACAGCTCGGCCGTTTCCTTTGAAAGTATGGAAGTGCCTTCTGATATCACGAAGATGTTCATTGGGCTCTGGATCGAGTGACCACACATTGAATAGCTGAGAGAGCTCGGCCACAATTTCCTCAGACTCTTCGATGAAGACTTCACGGAACTGAGGCGGGATCTGTGTATCCTGAACATAATTAGACTTTTCTAATTCGACGGGAACCACAACGTCCGCGCCGGAAGATAATTTCTGCGCCCACTCACCCAATTCGGTCGCTTGCTGCTCGGCAAAAGCCAGCATGTGCGATGTATCATCCAAGGGATCGATAAGCGATCGTTGTAAGTGGAGTTCTACTTGAGCAAACACATCCGCAAAACAACGGAAAGCAACGTCTTCTCGGACGCTTCCTGCCTTACTGGCCGCAGAGAGCCAACTGTGGCACTGTTCAATCAAAGCGGCTTCACGCTCCATACCTGCGAAGCCAAGCGCGCCTACAATTTCTGACAGCAGCTCAAGAGAATCACGAATTGCCTGGCGCTCAGGCGTCCCGTCCAAGTTATTCAGGAAGTCCAGGCCCAAGGCGTAGAGCTGTTCAGAATTTGCCTCGCCATTGTCGGACGCCTGGACGGCTTGGCGCAGCGCCGTATGACCCTGATCAGATTTGTTCAGATAGCGATGTAAGGCAGAGGTAAGTCTAAATGCGCCATTCATCCCCGAGGGCTTTTCGACAAGCGCGCTGGCCAATGCCTTGCGACGTAAAATCTCGTGAAGGTTGTTCTCAACCATGGACATTTGGGTAAATGTGGCGGACACAACGCTCTCACGAAGCTCAAACTCCCGGCTTGAAAAGGAGCTACACACGCCGTGTTCAAGCTTGTATTCAACATCCAGCTTCACATCGATTATGCCGCGGACAATCTCCGACACTACCCTTTCGGCTTTCTGGGAATCTTCGCTATAGGCACCTGAGTAAAGCTTTTTCAACTTCTCGTAAACAGACTCCAAGGAATCAACATGCGCCAACTGACTAGCCGCACTAAGGCGCTGCTGTGCGCCCTCAATGCCGTCAAGTGCAGTAGATTCAGGGGCCTCGCTGCCTTCTTTCGCAGCCTTAAGCAGGTCATTCGAACTTATATAGTCGACAGCGCTGTTGAGCTGGCTCAATGCACCGCCCAATGCCGTCACTAGCGCATCCATGTGCACCAAGCCACGACTCGCAGCTTCGATCGTCTTGTCAGTTATCCCGAAAACCTCCCGAATGTTCGCTATATGAACCGGCTTGGACTGGCACGAAGCAATGTAGTAAAGCATCTGCTGCAAATAGCTGTCGTAGTCGATGCTGGCATCAACTACGCTGCCATTTTCTCTCGCATATTTAATAACGAAGGCACCGGTCTTAAACACCTGCGCAACACACTCGTCAGGTACAATCAGGCCACCCGCAATTCCTTCACATAAGCCGATTTGAACCATCCAGAATCTTTCAGGAGGCGTACCGGCAAACAAGGTCTGCATCTTTCTTGAAATTCGAGCGACAATTTTCATGCTCTCACGCACATTGCGCTTGCGCAGCGCAGATTTGGCCATTTCAAGGTAGAGTGCCAACATCACATTTGCGCGGCTCTTTATCTCGTCATCAGAAGCAGGGCGGCCCGTCTTGGAAATACCCGTTGTCTCTTCAATATCCATGTGAAAGAAAAATGCCGATGGCCGAGGACGTTCTCCAACCCAACGACGAAGGTCATTCACGTATTGCTCGAGGCCTCTGCCTGTATCAACGCGATCGTTCTGCACATGAGCCAGATAAGCGGGTAAGACTTTCAGCGCCTGCATAAGGCCACCCATCGTAAGCTTACGACGCTCTCCGTTAATGCGGTCCTTATACAGAGCATTCAGGCTGCGCTCCATCTCAATGGTCAGCATCTCGCCCTTCTTGATACCTAACGCACGGAGAGTGGAAGTGATCTGGTGAACTGCCCACATACACTGCAAAAGAGGTTTCTTCTGGTTGGTATCTTTACTGAATTCAATCAGTGAAGTCTCGGCGTTCTCAGCTTGTTTGTTCATCAAGCCAATGACCCACTTGAGAGAAACAATATCAGTTTTGGTAGTCACTAGTTAAACCTCCAGTTTTATATAGGCACATACACCGGGCCAATCGGCTCGGCGCATTTTAGAATGCGTCCAACGAACGTCTTCACCAGCACCGAGTATCAGCAGGCCGCCTGTTTGCAAGCGGTCAACCAGTTGATCGATGATTCGACGCTGCATCTCGTGCTCAAAATAAATTAATACGTTTTGGCAAAAAATCACGTTAAAGTCTGCAAAAGGCGCGCTGCTCACGTGCATCAAATTACTGTGAAAGAAATGCGTTCTTGCAAGAATGCTTTCTGCTATCGCCCACTCATCTTCCCCAACTTTGGAAACAAAAGGATGTCGATAGACTACCGGTATAGTTTGAATATCTGACTCGGGGTAGCGACCCAATTGGGCTTTATTAATAGCGTTAAAACTAATATCGGTCCCAATTCCATGCCATTCAAACCAGGGGGCGTGAGCAGAGAAAATTTTCTCAACAACCATCGCGATTGAATAAAGTTCTTGGCCGGTCGCGCATCCTGCACTCCAAAATGAGAACTCCTGTTCCATCGTTTGGCTTGCGATTTTTTCTTCAATATATTCAGTGAGTCCCTGCAGTGCCTCAACTTGCCTGAAGAACCGGGTTTCTTTCACGGTAAGCAAGTCAATTAGTGCAAGCCACTCCGCTCTCGCGTTCATGCTGTCGTCGAATAGGGCCATGTAACTATTGATGCTATCAAGACCAAGAGTTTCCATGCGGCTGCGTATGTTACTTTCGATCACGATCTGCGGGCTCTCAATCTTGATACCGGCGTGCAGCTGTAACTGATCCATCAAGGTGACAAACTGCTTGCCGGTGATCGGCTGATAACGTTGTGTAGCTAACTGGTTCATACTGACAATCTGTCCTTATGATCTGCTTCTAGAGCACTCATTTCCTCTTC
This sequence comes from Cryomorphaceae bacterium, assembly GCA_047612385.1. Classification (GTDB taxonomy): domain Bacteria; phylum Pseudomonadota; class Gammaproteobacteria; order Pseudomonadales; family Halieaceae; genus JBALVT01. Next base: position 6,141 of record JBLGAR010000062.1, read on the forward strand.
ACCGTAAATTCGCGAGGCAGCTTGAAGACTCTCCAGTGAATCCAACTCCTCAGGTGCAGAGTAGGCTTGAATATCTTCATCCTCAATTCGGAACCGGCTGAGGTTTTCGGCCACGTCGCGCATCGACTTCTTAAGATTACTCACGCCAACTTGGGTGTATTCGCTGTACTCGCTAATATCGAGGTTGCGTTCGCTAATTCTCGACATGGAACTGTTCATGTGGAGCGCGCTGTTTGCAGATTGTCCAGCTGCGTCATCTACCGAAGTAATAATGGATGTAATCGCCGCGGAGCCTTCGTTAATTTCTTCCAGTGAACTATCCAACCTCTCAATATACTCAAGGATGGTTACCACAGTTCCCACGGTGTTTTCCATGCTACCCAGATTTTCCGCTGACATATTCTGCAGCATACGAACCTCGGAAATAATTTTTCTACCCTCTTCCTCGGCCTCACGAAGCAAGTCACCAATCGCCTCTGCAATTCCCAGGAATGGTCTTCCGTATTCACCGGCTTTCTCTGCCTCAATTCGAGTGTTTATTGCAACAACCGAAATCTTGGTGTTCAGCGACTGAATATATTCTGCAGCAGTTGTTACCGATTGAATCAGCTCACCCTGTCGCTTCGCAGATTTTGAGGTTTCCTGTACTGACTCTCGTACGTCAGCAGAAGCCTTGGACATGTCCTTTGTGAGTTCATATCCGCGAGCAACCTGTTTGCGATTTTGTTCAGTTGTCTTCGCAGCCTCTACAGTGGAGTTCTTAATCTCTTCACTGGTTCGTACCATTTCCGTCGCAGCAGTCGTGGAATCAACTACCGAGCGTGTCAATTGCTTGCCTTTTTCTACCTGACCCAGTGCAGTTTCACCAATCTTGTCAATTTCTTTCACAGAGACTTCGAAAGGTGTGCGAATGTTTCGAATCAGCTCTCGCTGACGCTGAGTAGATGCGTTAATTTCTCGCGCAATATCGCGGGTAACGGTGTTATCTTCTGGAACTTGTACAGTTAAGTCACCTTCAGCAATTTTGACCAAAGCACCGTTAATATCTGCAACACCAGACTCAGTGTACAAAACCAGCCGTCTCTGGCTGCGATACATGGCGATAAGCAGACCAACTGCCAACAGTGCCGGTGCGCCAAACAGCGCCATCAAAGTGCCGCGGTCGAACAACCTGGCGTTTGTTAACTTGTCGATGGCGGGCAACAAGGCCAGCACGGTTTCCGACAGCTTGGCGCTTGAGTCAACGATGGATTGACGCGCAGCTGCTGCTTCTCGAAGCTCCGGAGAAGCCGAAGCGATCTGGTCAATAGACGTTGATACAGTGGAGAACAACTCTGATGCTTTATCAATCGACTGTATGGCGTCAGCGTCTTGCAATCGAGTTACGCCCATCACTTTATTACCCTGCTTGAGTGCCTCAACAATGCGCACAAAGCTGGCAGCGTCTATTCTAAATTCGTCTGCAGCATCCTGACTCTCCTCGTTGCCCGCAAGTATCTTGTCGATATTTCTTGCGATTCTCTCAGTGAGCCAAAGCGTTTTCTGAGCAGCGGCAACTGTATCGGCAGACACTCGCTCGTCGCGGATAATGTCAACGACGGCAGCAAATTCACCCTGAATCGGTCGTATATTTCCTTCAAGCTCATTAGATACACCGTGCAGAAAAGAAATCCTAGCAGCAGTTGCAACCAGCGTTTGCGCGGCCTGTTCGATTGGCTTCCAACGCTTCGAGATGTCCATAGCCTCCGCTTCAAGCCCGATACTACTGAGTTGCTCCAGAAGAATATTAAAGTTCTCAATGTCCGCGTTTAGATCAGCTGCAATTGAAGCATCGCCGCCGTTGGTATCGCGCGCCTTAACAACCACTTCTTGAGAGAGAAGACGCATATCATTGGCAATCAAGCGATATTCGCCCTCTTGTCCAGCCTCCTGTTGAATCATAACGAAGGTGTAAACGACTCCGCCAAGACAAGCTAAAATACCCACGGTTATCGCTTTAACCCAAAAGGCAGATGCGCCACCACTCTTATTTGCACTAATCATTTGTCTAATTCCTCGGTTGAATCAACCTCGATTACTGAAGCATTCAAAAAATCGCTGTCAGCAATCAATTTGTCGATATCTAGAACTGCCAAAACTTTATCGTCTCGATAGAAGCCGCCCAAAGTGAGATCGGCAAAACTAGCATCGATGACGCAATCCATATCTCTTTGCTCAATAGGAAATTTCAAATCGCGCTCAACTGCGCTAATTGTCATTCCAAAATTGAGTCCTGATCGTCGGACCACCATGCAATACTCACGGGGACGCCCTGAATAAGCTGCTTTACGAAAGAAAGCGTCGCCACTAAAGATCGGCAGCAAACTTCCTTTATGTGTTGCTATCCCCATTACCCATGGTTTAGTCCCAGGGATCTTTGTAGCGGTGGGTGTTTCAATAATTTCGTCTATGTCTCCTTCACCTAACAGCAGTCTCACACCGGCAATACTGAGTGAGGTTCCCGACCACATCATGGTCGTCTTCTCTGGCTCAGGCGGGGAGATCGCTTCTCGCACGTAGATGCGTTCCAGCAGATGCAGTGACTGAAGAGCGGTAACCGGCATGACTACGCTGCCTGCCGCAGTTTGGTATGGTTGTAGATTAATTGGCGGAGAACATTTTCTGGTGGAATTTTTGTGACGTGAGCCGTGGCGCCTCTCGCCTGCCCTTTGGCAATATCAAAGATTCCATCTGACGAGGACAGCATGACAACAGGTGTGTCTTTTGTACTCTCAGCATTGCGAATCAAAGTGCAGGTTTGATACCCATCAAGTTCTGGCATTGTTATATCCAGGAAAATAATATCGGGTTTAAAACGCCGCAACATTCCCAAGGCTTTATAGCCGTCCTCGGCACATTCCACTTCGCACCCCATACTTTTTAGAGTATGGGACATCATCATTCGGATGGTTTTTGCATCATCCACTATCGCAACTTTTACGCCGCTTATATCAAAGTCTTCGTTTCGGTCAGTCATTTTCTTCCTCGCCATATTTCCCGCAATGAACGGAATCCATCAATAAGTCACACTCACAGTATTTGTTTTGTGTGAAGGGGCTTCAACAAAAAACTATGAAAAAGTCGAGAAATAGTTGCTTTGAGCGGTTTAGAGGTACGTATCGATAAGCCGCAGGCGGATAAATGCGAACTACCTCACATAGTGTGTCTCTAAAAGTTTGGATGAAATCGCGAGAGGAGTTAAAAAGTTTGAACTTTTCGCCTAGCAATGAAGCTCGTGAAGGGCCAGTGCTAATTGCTCAGGATCACCCAAGAAGTCCACTAGCCCGGTATCAATGGCGGCCTGGGGCATACTGTCACACACGGCGCTTTGGGGTGACTGCGACCAGATGTGTGCTCCACATTGCTGCAGCAAACTGAGTGTACCCATCCCGTCATTGCCCATGCCACTGAAAATAATAACACCTGAAGGCGAGCGGTTTGCTTTCGATAAAAGCGTGAATAATTGTTCTATATTGGGCGTATAAGGTGGGTCCCATGCTAAACGCGTGCTGGTAATATTACCAAAGTTATCGAAGAAAACCTGGCATTGCGGCGGTACAACAATGACACGACCTGCCTCCACCGCGTGCCAGCCAATCCCCACTTCCATGGAAAACAGAGAGTTTTCCGCTGACAATTGCGCCAACATATGCTGTTCAGAGACAGCGAAATGCTGTGCGTAAATGAAGCCTACTGGAGGCAGGGACTTAAAGGAATTTAGAAACCTTTGGACCGCCGATGGAGCACCAGCGGAGCCCACTAGCACCCAAAATTCCTCAGTATGAGGTGAATCATTGGTAGCATCGAGCAGTCGCTTTTCACCACGCGCCTCGGGGAAAGTAGCATTTATTTGTTGCAGCAAGTCCGAAGACCAATCATAGAATTCTTTTTTTTGATCGACGCCGGGCGCGTTATTGGCCGGAAACATCGACTTACCCGCTCCAAGAACCCAGTCGAAAACCTGCTCAGAACGAGTATCGATGACCCATGCTAAAACGGCGGTGCCTTCTATACGTGAACGACTCACACTGTGTTCGGATTCCACCACAACTTCATAACCCGCACGCTGCAGTACTTCACTAAGCCCAGACGCTGTTGCCTCGCTAGCAATTAAAATTCCAATGCGGGGTGCCGAGAGTCTATTCACTTGGGAAAAGATAGTTCTTAAAGGGCTCCATATGCCCTGGTTGGAAGTCGCGCAGTTCATAGATATTAAACTTCTGCATTAAGGTCAGGCATCGCTGGAAAACAGCATCAGCCTGATAAGCAGAGGGAGCAATACCGTAGATATCCGTAATCTGCGCAAAGATCATTGAAGCAATATCCCTTCTCACCTGGTCTTGGCGATACATAGCACTATCAACTGGGGAGGAAACAATAGGTGAGCCATAAACCAGAAACGCCTCCCAGCGACGTACATCGTGTCGCCCTGGCAATTGGGAAACAAGAAACTTTACGATATTTCTTAGCTCCAACGCCGGTGGTAAAATATCTTTGTGCAGCCATTTTCTGACTTCAGTTTCACGCCATGCGTTATTAATTCCCAGAACGCTAATCACCCGGCCCTCTATTTGCGGCGGAACGGCGGCGGCAAGGTCCCAGAGCATATTCAGTCGCGCTGAAAATCCGAGACTCGGTGGTAGCTCGGATTCCATAGTCTCCCGATACTCCAATGCGTACTCTTCAATACTCTTGGTCTTTAGACCGAGCTGTTCGGAATCTACTTCGCGCTCATCTACTGCCATCATAGGCCTCTGGTGATAATCATTGTTGCCTTGCCTCTTGAGCTTCCATAATACTCTGCAATCTTTTTTGGTAAGTCGGAACTGACACACCCATAATTTTTGCCCGGACGGCGATTTTCGCGTTGGCGCATTGTTTGGCAACGTGGACTGCCAGCATATTTTGAACGATCATCTGCGGGGGCTCAGATAATCGCGGAGTTTCTCTTACCCACTCTCCGACAAACCGCTTAGGCTCTCTCCAAATGGGACTCGAATTACGCTCTTCCTGACGCTCTATTATTTTAGGCAGCCAGCGACCAATATTTCTCGGTTTAGTGTGCAAAAATTCGGAGGCCATGCGCTGGTCATCCTGATACCGATCCAATGAGGCCAGAATTAATTCATCCTCTAGCCAGGCGCCCAGTGGGAGAGTGCTATTATCTTGAGCAGCGCTATGGACCGCCTGACCTAAGGCTATATTGAGATCTTCCAGGGCTGTCGCGGCATACTTTTCTTCCTCCTTTTGGTCGGAGTCGAGACTCGATAAAAATGGCAGTGGATCAGTAGCGGAGGCTACACCGTCAGCGGAAATACCTTTAAAAATTCCAAGGTCGACCGGAGTAATCCACTCTTTGTCAGTACGCTGCAGAGCACTGACAATGCACTGCCTCATCTCGCTTATATTGCCCGGCCATTCATGTGAAAGTAACGCTTGCTCGGCATCTGGTGTGAAGCCCTTAATGGGCCGATTTGCCGCAGCACTTTCCTGGCTAAGTATTTTATGAGCCCAACGCAGCACGGCCTGCTTGCGATCTTTTACGCAGGGAACATTAATTGGATAACCAGCGAATACGCTTGCCAGTCTTTCCGATAATCCTGAATGCATCACCAGCTTCTCCATTGAATCGGGAAAAAGAGCTACATACTTTGCGTCGGGGAGGTATCGAGGAGGCTTAGAATCGGCAAGTGTGCGGGTACTGAGTTGCCTCGCAAGTTTCACCTGCGCATCCGGCGCCATCAAGTGAGGTGATTTAAATACCAGTGTCTTCCCTTCTGAATTTTGCAGTAGTTTAACAATGCGTGTATTTGCTTCATCGCGACTTCTAAAATCTCGACAATCAACTTGCACAATCATGTCGTCAGCGCCTCCCCATTCCTGATGAATGATTTTGGCAACATACATTTTCCCTGTACCACGAGGGCCGATAATCGCGACAGGAATATCAGTCTTAGCAAGAAAAGTAGCCTGGTCAACAGCACCCTCCATATTATCAACAACATACCCGTCGATTTTAGTATCCAGCGGAGTAGCTTCACGGCTACCCTCCACTGCACCTAGATCCGGCGCATCCGGGCTTTTCTTGAGGCCTGGCAAGCTGTCGGCGATTAGAGATAAGTCAGCAGTTTCCATGTGAAACGCGTCCGCGCTTGCCTTAATAGTTGTTTCGTATTCTACGGCAATGAGACCTAAAACAGTTTGTTTTAATATCAACGGTTGTATGGCTTCGCTTTTTCCCAGCAAAATAAAATGGGCTTGGTTCAGGAAATCCATTTTAGGATTCCTAATTTTTGTAGAAAATACCGTCGATAGTTCATCCTCTTCCATATGAGCATAAACCGCAGCAGATCTCTGACCGCCGGCTATATACAGATAACGGCCATCTCTTCGTTTTCGAAAGATCCCAAACTTCTTTACACCTTTTTGTTGGCAAACTAATTTAAGAACGCTGTTGATAAATTTCTGTGTATTAGCTTCACCGCCAGCGATCATAGAAAGCTCTGAACTAAAAGAAGTGTAATCCAAACTGTAAGCGTTTTGAGTGAACACCCCACTACTACTGTACATCACACTACGTAGATTTTGCTTATCCCATTTGGACGCGGCATTGATACGCTGAGAGTCGGGCCCAAGTTGAGCTGCCAACATCGCATCATTTCCACCGACAATGGCTTGGAGCGGCGTCGGATACTTTGACCTTTGAGCCAAGCCTAAACAAAAACGTACACCGGAAACTGGATCCCCGTAGTGCGGTGGAACTGACCTAAGGTGGGATAGCAACGCTTTACAAACATCAAGAGAGTCTTCTGTTCCAAGATCTCGGAGTACTATTGCAATCGCGTTGCCCTGAGGCAGCGAAACGACATCTTCGCTACGGACTATTTCCAACAAACCTGATCGCAAATCCATTAGAAAACGAATGTTATCGTCTTCACTCCAGTTGGGGCCATATTGAATATGATCTACACCAAGAATAGCGACACTGTCTTTTATCTTCACGTGCGTGGCCAATACTTCAATGGCGGAATTATCGATAGGTTCCAGGGCCACAATTGCAGATTGATGATCGCCTTGATTTTGAGGAGTCAGCTCCCCTGTCACAACCCTCTCGCAACCATTCGCTAATTTCATAACGAGTGGGGATACGCGGATTTTAATCCCCGCAGCGAGCGCATAGCTAAGAGGGTGGTCAAGCTCCTTGGCAGTACCAAGGTTTTTCCACCAAGGTTGCGTATCCGTCTCAGACAGATCAAACCAATCTCGAGCAGCATTGTTGTATCGAGTAATCAAGTTCGAACTTTTTTCGATACTCAGTATTGCTGTACCTCTATCAGAGAACGGGGATTCGGACTCATCTACATTATGATCAGCTTTGTTCAATGTCTCAAACTGTTGAAGAGCACCCAGAAATACCGCTAGTTCGGTAGGATCCAGTGTCGTGTTTCTAATAGGGATATAAGCGATTGGGTTAACTCGTAACATGACCTCTGTGATGTCGGCCACTTGCAGGGAATCAAAGACAAATAGGGCGCGCGAACAATGTTTAGCTTTTGCCAGCAGCGCGAGCGCGATACCGTCTTGGAATCCTAGCTTAAAGTCAGGCGTATCGGTTAAACGAGATTCCGTAATAAGAAGGTCTATTACAGTGGACTGGAGATGGGCTTTCGCCTCTTTAAAACTGCTTGCAGTGGCCACCAATGGATAGCCGTCCGCGCGGTTTTCAAGGGAATCAACAATCGACTGCTTTAGAGCAGGGTCTCGTTGAACAACAAGAACCCGAGATTGTTTCGGGTAGGCACGATACATTGTGTCCACTTTGTAGGGTTCTCCTGAAAAACTGGCACCAGGTCGGACAGCGCCGGCTAGGGTAAATTGGTCTTCAGATACTGGGCACTACCCAATTTAATTTCTGATAACTCATCCAACTGGCTCGCCTTTTCCGGGTAGGCTTCCCTTAATCCCTGCCAGGCATTGGCACCTCGGTTTTCGGCATCTTCTTGTACTTCCACTTGCTCCATAGAAGTGTAATCGGAAAAGGCCTGGTAGTAAGTTTCTTTCGCCCCGGGAATCAAGCTGGCAACCAATTGACGGGGTTCATCGGTCGGCGGAAACATGGCCTCTACGTGCTCGGCTATTTCATCTTCTCGGCGAGCACACTCAAACAGGCCAGTTTGGTAAGCAGACACTTCTTGTGCCCACTCTCTATAATGAGTTGTCGCAGTGCGTCCCAACGCATAGGGAAGTGCTTCGCCGGGTACTTGAGATAGCTGTGGGGCGAGCAGCCCGCCGAAATTTAGGACGTCAGTACGGACCATTGTTACCATCCAGTATTGCAGTCATCCAAGTGCGGACGAGCCAGTCGTTGTTGGAGCGCATTTTCTTCACACATCCAGGTTGGCAACAGACAGGGCATTTTGCTCGATGAATTCCCGGCGGGGTTCAACATTGTCACCCATGAGTGTGGTAAATATCTGATCGGCCGCAATACCATCCTCGATGGTCACTCTCAACATGCGCCGAACGTCCGGGTCCATGGTGGTCTCCCACAGTTGTTCCGGGTTCATTTCACCCAAACCCTTATAGCGCTGAATACTGTAACCTTTCCGTGCCTCGCTCATTAGCCACTCCAGGCCCTCCGCAAAGCTCTGGGTTTGTAGGACCTTTTCGCCGCGTTTAAAATAGCCTTCCTCTTCAATCAGGGTATTGAGCGTTTCACCTAGAGCCGCGAGAGAACGGTACTCCGATGACGAGAAGAACTCGTGGCGATACTCCGTTTCGTCCTCCACACCATGGGAAAGCAGCTTCACCACTGGGAAGTATGTTTGACGCTCTTGGTCTTTCCGTACAAAGGCTGAATACGTACTACTCTTGGGTGCAACGGTTTGTAAGCGCTCACTCATTTGTTCAGCAAACATGGCTACAACAGCCTCATCACGCATATCATCCACCAACAAGGACGCACCATAAACCATTTGCCAAAGAACCGTATCAGAATACAAACGGCTAAGACGCTCAACCGTGCTGGCGACTTTACGATATCTTGCAACCAGTTCCGCCAGGCCAGTGCCATTAATGGGGGGCGCCTCGGCATTCACATAGATTCCCGCGCCATCCAGAGCACCTTGGGTGAGGTGTTGATTGAGTGCTTCATCGTCTTTTAGATACTGGCTCTGCTTTCCCTTTGCAATTTTGTATAAGGGCGGCTGTGCGATAAAAATATGACCGCGTTCTAGTAGCTCTCGCATTTGACGGAAGAAAAAAGTCAGCAGCAACGTTCTAATGTGAGAGCCGTCAACATCGGCATCCGTCATTATAATAATGCTGTGATAGCGCAGTTTATCGGCATTGAATTCATCTTTACCTATTCCGCAACCAAGGGCGGTGACAATCGTACCTACCTCGGCAGAGCCCAGCATCTTGTCGAACCTAGCCTTTTCGACATTGAGAATCTTGCCCTTTAAAGGCAGGATGGCTTGGTATTTTCGATTGCGGCCCTGCTTAGCAGAGCCTCCAGCGGAATCACCCTCCACCAGATAGATCTCAGACAGAGCGGGGTCCTTTTCCTGACAGTCTGCCAGCTTTCCTGGCAGACCCGCTATATCAAGAGCTCCCTTGCGACGGGTCATATCACGAGCCTTACGCGCGGCTTCACGTGCTCGAGCAGCGTCAAGCATCTTGCCTATGATCAGTCGGGCTTCCTTGGGGTTTTCCATGAGATAGTCTTGAAACTGCTGGCCCATGGCTTGTTCCACGGCTGTCTTTACTTCAGAAGAAACGAGCTTGTCCTTGGTCTGAGACGAAAACTTGGGGTCAGGGACCTTAACTGAAACGATGGCGGTTAAACCTTCGCGAGCATCATCGCCAGTGGTAGAGACTTTATCTTTCTTTCCCATCCCCTCTCGTTCGATATAGCTGTTTAGACTGCGGGTCAGCGCTGACCGAAACCCTGCCAGGTGAGTACCTCCGTCACTTTGCGGGATGTTATTAGTGTAGCAAAACAGGTTCTCCTGAAAGGAGTCATTCCACTGTAGAGCAACCTCAACGCCAATGCCGTCGTCGCTATCAATATTGAAGTGAAAGGGTTTATTGATCGTAGTTTTGTTCTGATTTAAGTAATCAACAAAGGCATTGAGCCCGCCTTCATAAGCATAGGTCTCCTCCTTTCCACTACGCTCATCCTTTAGCAGGATAACGACTCCGGAGTTTAGAAATGCCAACTCGCGTAAACGTTTAGCCAGCTGATCAAAGTGAAACTCAATATGGGTGAATGTTTTATCTGAAGGAGAAAAGCGCACCTCAGTACCTGTGGTTTCAGTGGTTCCTATTTCTGCAAGTGGCGCTACAGGCACGCCGTGCTTATAGATTTGCTCATATCGTTTTCCCTCTCGTCGAATAGTCAGTACCAACTCTGACGACAGTGCATTCACAACGGATACACCTACACCGTGTAGACCACCTGAAACCTTATAGGAGTTGTCGTCAAACTTGCCGCCGGCATGCAAGACGGTCATGATAACTTCCGCTGCAGAAACGCCCTCTTCATGCATTTCAGTCGGTATTCCGCGCCCGTCATCACTAACAGACACAGATTCGTCTGGGTGGATTATGATCTTGATCTGATTACAGTGTCCAGCCAACGCTTCGTCGATCGAGTTATCAACCAGCTCAAACACCATGTGGTGTAGACCCGTACCATCATCTGTATCGCCTATATACATTCCCGGGCGTTTTCGAACAGCGTCTAAGCCCTTAAGAACCTTGATACTGGACGAATCATAGCTATTTTCTTCAGTCATAGTTTTACTCTGTACTACGTTGGTTTAAATCATATGTTTGGTGGCCATGGGAGGCCGGTCTACAAAACAGGTGGCCTAGAGCCAGGTATTTCGCTCTTTTTGCGGGAAATAACGCCTTGTTCCACGTGGAACATTCCCAGTTTCTCCTTATCAGGCCAAAAAGGCTCTACATCCTCTAGCTCCACACAGCTCACGAAGACCTGCGCACTCATTGACGACAGTATTTCGCAAACGCGCTGGCAGTGCGCCGCGTCCAGTTCCGATGGGAGATCGTCCACCAAATAGGTGCACGAGCCCCTGCTGGTCTCGGTCATTAGCTGCCCCTGAGCCAACTTAAGGGCTATAACGACTAGCTTCTGCTGGCCACGAGATAAAGTATCGGATGCCAGGTGGCCGTCTACAAACACTCTAATATCCGCTCTCTGAGGACCCACATGTGTATAGCCGTGCTCCTGGTCTGATGGTAGGCTTTGCTCTAGAGCCGCTGCGTAGCCCAGCGACCTATCCCAACCTCGCCTATATCTTAACTCCAGCCTATCTGACATGTAGGGCATCAGTACGCTAACGATACTTTGGAACTTAGGCACCAACTGGCCGATGTAATCCATCCGGTAGTTGTTTATAGTGGCCCCAGAGCTCGCCAAGTCTTTTGTCCAAACGGATAACTCCGGTCTCATTTTACCACGACGAAGGACCACATTGCGCTGTTTTATACAACGCTGAAACCGCTGCCATTCTCCGAAAAAGCGATGTTCCACGTGGAACACGCCCCAGTTCAGAAACCGCCGGCGCGCATTTGGGGCTCCTGAAAGAAGATCAAAGCTATCGCTATTGATAAGCTGAAGCGGCAGGTGCTCAACTAGCTGAGCAACAGATCGAACAAGCTTACCTGAAATTTTTATCTGGGAGCCGCCAGCCCGCTCACGACTAACACCCAAAGCTTGTGCCGACGCACCAGAGAGGGACGCTGAAGCCATGCCGAATACCGTGCAACTATCGCACTCATGAGTGATCAAGGATTTAATACTAGCTCCACGAAAAGAACGAGCCATACCCAAAACATGAATTGCCTCGAGTACACTGGTCTTGCCGCTGCCGTTGGGCCCATAAAAAATATTGACGGTTTTGAGGTCCTCCAGCTTTACCGATTGGAGGTTACGAACATCTTGAATATGTAATCTAGTTAACGCCACTTAGCTCGACTAAGCCATCAGCCCTGGGAGAAATTACCGCTGCAGCCCAAGGACTATGCCTAAAGCCGCATTGGCATAACAACATACAGAGAATCACCATCCACCGACTCTTCGACCAATGCACTACTATTAGGGTCAGACAAGGAGAACTTTATCTTTTCTCCACTCAACACACCCAACACATCAAGCAGATAGCTAACGTTAAACCCTATCTCGAGGGTATCTCCTTCATAATCCACAGAGACAACTTCTTCGGCCTCTTCCTGCTCAGGGTTATTTGCAACGATCTGCAAGCTACCTGAGGTCAACTGTAGACGAACTCCACGATACTTTTCATTAGAAAGAATGGCCGTACGAGTGAATGCCTGGCGTAACTCCAACCGGTCCCCCATCAGTATCTTGTCTGGCGACTTCGGTAAAACTCGCTGGTAGTCCGGGAATTTTCCATCTACCAGTTTCGACGTAAAGGTGAAATCAGTGGTTGTCGCTCGGATATGGTTGCTGCCTATAACAATCGCTATCTCGGCATTATCTTCTATCAGTAACCTCGATAGCTCAATAACTCCCTTGCGTGGCAAAATGATTTGAGTGTCTTCCTTTACATCCAACTTCGACGGCAGTGTACACATCGCCAATCTATGACCATCCGTGGCGACAACACGCAGCCGCCCTTCTTTCAACTCCCACAACATTCCATTGAGGTAGTAGCGAACATCTTGCTGTGCCATAGCAAACGCAGTACGGTCAATAAGCCGCTTCAGTTCGCCCTGCTTTAATATAAACTGGTGAGTTCCCAAACTGTCTTCAACGTTGGGAAATTCTCGGGGAGGTAAGGTCGCCAACGTAAAGCGACTGCGACCGGATTTTACAGTTACCTTATTCTCATTAGAACTCAGTTCTATTTCGCTACCCTCTGGTAATGATTTACAAATATCAACGAGTTTCCGAGCCGGAACGGTTATCTCTCCTGAGTCTCCCGCGGACGAGAGCTGCACTCTACCTACCAACTCAACCTCCAAATCAGTCCCCGTCAGAGCCAGCCTGTCACCATCAAGTACCAGCAGTACATTTGCCAATATAGGCAATGTCTGTCGACGCTCAACAACGCCTGCTACCAGGTTCAATGGTTTGAGTAACGCGTCCCGCGAAATTACAAACTTCATATAATGATCTTCCCATTCTCAGCTACAAAACTAGATTTTCTAATTTGAGTTATTTTTACATTGTTAGCGAACGCAGCAAATTTTTATAATCTTCGCGTATATCCGAGTTTGTTTCACGAAGTTCTTTGATTTTACGACATCCATGCAGCACTGTCGTGTGATCTCTTCCCCCGAAACTATCACCAATTTCCGGAAGGCTATGGTTAGTGAGCTCCTTAGACAAGGCCATGGCAACCTGACGAGGCCGGGCTACTGATCTACTCCTTCGCCTCGACATCAAGTCCGCAACTTTTATTTTGTAATACTCCGCAACAGTACGTTGGATATTGTCCATACTGACCTGACGATCCTGCAAGGCGAGCAGATCCTTAAGGCTGTCTTTAATCAGGTCGACATCAATCGGGCGAGATGTGAAGTGGGCATTCGCTATCACCCTCTTCAGTGCACCCTCTAACTCTCGCACATTTGAGCGAATCTTTTGGGCTATAAAAAAAGCAGACTCAGGTGGCAACTCGACGTTTGCCTGGCTCGCTTTTGTCATCAATATCGCCACCCTGGTTTCCAGCTCCGGGGGCTCGACAGCCACTGTGAGGCCCCAGCCGAATCGAGATTTCAGCCTCTCTTCGAGGCCGTTAATTTCTTTGGGATAACGATCACATGTCAGAATCATCTGTTGTCCACCTTCCAGTAACGCATTGAAAGTGTGGAAAAACTCTTCTTGAGAGCGTTCCTTACGAGCAAAAAATTGAATATCATCGATCAATAGTGCATCCACTGACCGATAATAGCGCTTAAAGTCTGTAATCGCGTTCAACTGCAACGCCTTGACCATATCCGCAACAAACCTCTCGGAATGTAAATAAACCACCTTGGCTCCGGGGCTGTGGGTTTTTAATGCATTGCCCACCGCATGCATTAAGTGGGTTTTACCCAAGCCAACACCACCGTATAAGAACAGAGGGTTATAGGATTCTCCAGGGTTCTCCGCGACTTGCCGGGCAGCCGCTAACGCTAACTGGTTTGACTTACCTTCTACGAAATTGTCGAAAGTATAGTTTTCGACCAAATTATGTTTGTGATTCAGCGACCCTTCTACCCCTACAGTACGCCGGCCTTCTACGGCGGAATTACTCTGAGGAAGCTCTGTTCGCCTCAATCTAGCTATGTTAGACGCCCCGCCATTTACCACTTGCCCAGATACCGCTGGAGCAATACTTGGCGGCGAGCCGCTTACCGTAGGTTTTTCTTCCAATAGAGGTGTCGCTGCGATACGCGCAGCGACTTTTCCGGTAGAGATTTCTAACGACAAGTCCAGATGAGGAGCTGCCTGAAATTGATTAACAAGCTCGGTGATTCGCTCAGAATATTTATCAGACACGAAGTCTCTGATAAATCTATTGGGAGCGAACAATGTGAGCAAAGAATCATCTTGTCTGGCCTGAAGTGGCCTAATCCAGGTATTAAACTGTTGTGAAGGCAACTCATCCTGCAAGCGATCTACACATTTTTGCCAAACGACTTCAGGCAAAACAATCCCCTCACAGCCTGCTCAAGGGCAAACTGCATAAAAAGTTAACTAGTTATAATAAGTATTTATGTCCTGCTAGCCAGCCACCGGCTAATTGATGCATCATACTCCCGAAAACAGGAGTTATCCACACAATTTGCTAAAACACACAAAATACTATTTTACTTAAATTTCAGTAGCTTAAGTCAGTTTTGCTTGTTTTATAACCACATGTTGATGATTCGTCCGTGGATAACAATACCTGTGGATAAACTGTTATTATCTACTTGAAAAAGTGTGGAACGATGCTCGAAAGCCGCTAGAATACTGCATTTTCTGCTATTCGATCCCTAGACTGAAAAGTGCTAATTGGCGGCCTTAATGCCTTTACGAACCCTAGATTACACACTGAAAAAAAACACGAAGTAGATTGAATTAATGTAGCCATTTCAATAGACTACAGCACCTTTTTTTGGGCATTAGACTTAATCACTTTAAATCTTCTGTCCTTACTTTAACTTAATTTTTTGGAAGAACATCATGAAAAGAACATTTCAACCAAGCGTACTGAAACGCAAACGAACCCACGGATTCCGCTCTCGCATGGCTACTAAAGGCGGCCGTGCTGTCTTGAATCGCCGCCGTGCAAAAGGTCGTCAAAGCCTTTCAGCCTAATGGAGGTTGCGCTGAGTGATCAGTGCGGTTTCCAAAGCGTCTGAGGACGCTTCGTTCTGTAAGGCAAAGCGCCTACTCAACGCAAAAGACTATAGCCGGGTCTTTGACGGCTCCGAAGCAAGAGCCTCACACAAGAACCTACTGCTATTGGCAAAGACAAATACTGGACCCAGGCATCGCCTGGGTTTAGTAATAGCCAAAAAAAATGTTCGCTTAGCGGTTCAGAGAAATCGAATAAAACGTGTCGCCCGGGAGTTCTTCCGCACCCTGCCAGGCACAGAACGTACTCTGGATGTTGTTTTGTTGGCTCGTAGAGGCATGGATAAGTTGGATAATGCGGAGCTATCCTCTATATTGCGACAGCAATGGCAAAAGCTTGAAAGCCAGTGCAGCAAATTGAGTTCATCCACACAACGAGATTGCTAATGCGCCGGATAGCTGTTTTCCTAGTCGCCTGCTACCGAGCCATCATTAGCCCGTTCCTGGGTAATAATTGCCGATTTTATCCAAGTTGCTCGTCCTACGCAGAAGAAGCAATTGCAACACATGGTGTATTAAAAGGCGGCTGGATGTCACTCCGGCGGTTATCAAAATGCCATCCATGGCACGAGGGCGGAATTGATCTCGTTCCCCCGTGCTCGCACACACATTAAAAACTGATTCTAAAACTATGGATTTGCAACGTTCACTGCTGATAGGCGCCATCGCCGTACTCTCATTCATGTTGTTAACGGAATGGCAGACTTTCAAAGACGATAAGACCGCCACTATTGCCGAGTCGACAACCAGGATTATTTCCAGCACCAGCGCTCCTAACAACCGCGCCTCGGACGTCCCTCTTGCCATGATGAGCGACGAATTTTCCGAAGATGACATTCCGCAAGCAGAGCAAGTTGTCGATCCAGAAGCAGCACCTGACGTTGTGACTAACAGCGCCAGAATAATTCAGATCCACACTGACGTTTTACAGATCGCAATTGATTTGTCTGGCGGGGACATAATAGAAGCCGCCCTGCCGGCATTTTTGGAGAAGTTGGATAACCCTGATGTTCCCTTTGTGTTACTTGAGCAAAATGAACGAAGAATCTATGTCGCTCAAAGTGGCCTAATAGGAACAGATGGTATCGATAAAAAGGGGAAACGAGCGCTTTTTAGTGCCGCGCAAAGTGACTTCACTCTGAAGGACTCAGAAGACAGCCTGCAGGTTGACCTGAACTGGAAAAATGACGACGGAATATTCATCACCAAGCGATTTACCGTAGAGCGTGGTGAATATTTAATAAAAGTAGAATACCTTGTCGATAACGCCAGTGGCGCACGTTGGCAAGCTAATTTGTTTGGACAGATAAAACGTGACAGCTCAGAAGATCCCGCATCCTCATCCGGCCAAGGCCTGACTCCTTTTCTAGGTGCTGCTACAACACAAGAAGACGATCGCTTTACGAAGTTCGACTTTGACGATATGGCGGAAGAACCTTTCAAGGCTCAACTACCTGCGGGTTGGATCGCGATGATTCAGCACTATTTCCTCAGTGCATGGATACCCAATCCAGACCAAAGTCACACCTATAGCACGCGGGTAACAAAAAGCGGTTTTAATATCGCTGGATTTACTAGCCCCACACTGGTGCTCGATCCCGGAAACAAAGGATCTGTCAGCGCTCATTTTTATGCTGGACCAAAAGACCAATATCGCCTGAAAGAAATTTCTCCTTATCTAGAACTCAGCGTGGACTACGGGTGGCTATGGTGGATAGCACAGCCTCTATTCTGGTTGCTTACCAACATCTACTCTATCGTTGGAAACTGGGGCTTTGCAATAATCCTACTGACCGTACTTATCAAAGCGGTATTCTTTAAACTCTCCGCTACCAGTTATCGCTCGATGGCGAACATGCGTCGAGTACAGCCAAAAATGGCAGATATTCGCGAACAGTACGGTGACGACAAGCAAAAACAGTCACAGGCAATGATGGAGCTGTACAAGAAAGAAAAAATTAACCCCATGGGCGGCTGCCTACCGATTCTGGTGCAGATGCCTGTATTCATTGCTCTATACTGGACCTTGATGGAAAGCGTCGAATTGCGACACGCTCCATTCATTCTTTGGATTGACGATTTGTCAGTATTAGATCCTTTCTTCGTGCTTCCTTTAATGATGGGCGCAAGTATGTGGTTCATGCAAAAGCTGAACCCACCACCACCAGATCCTATGCAAGCTAAAATCATGCAGTGGATGCCAGTGATGTTTACCTTCTTCTTCCTGTGGTTCCCTGCTGGACTGGTACTGTATTGGGTTATTAACAACCTGTTATCCATGGCACAACAATATGTGATTACTCGCCAAATTGAATCAGCGGCAGCGAACACCTAAATTACTTTAGCCCCAAACCCCAGTGGGGGAGAGGGGTTATACTTGAGCAATGAACACATTAACCTCCCTCGATGGCGACACGATAGTGGCCATAGCTACTGCTCCCGGACGCGGGGGAGTTGGTATTATTCGAATTTCCGGTGGTAAGTCTCTCACCATTGCGACTGCCCTCACCGATTTATCTCCTAATCCGCGTACCGCTCATTTCACCCATTATCGTGATGCGAACGGCAACAATCTCGATTCAGGAATCACTCTATTTTTCCCAGCACCGGCTTCATTCACAGGAGAGAATGTCATTGAGCTGCAAGCACATGGGGGTCCAGTAATACTCGACCTTTTGGTGCAGGAGTGTTGCCGTTTAGGCGCGCGACTAGCCAGGCCTGGAGAATTCTCCGAGCGAGCGTTTCTGAATAACAAAATTGATCTTGCACAAGCAGAAGCCATTGCAGACTTGATTAACAGCACCACTTCTACAGCAGCACTCAATGCAAGTCGTTCCCTGCAAGGAGTTTTCTCAGAAAAAATAGAAAGCTTGGTTAAGTCAGTAGTCCAGCTAAGAGTTTATGTCGAGGCTGCTATAGATTTTCCCGAAGAAGAAATTGACTTCATTGGAGATGGGGTAGTCAGACGTAAATTGGAAGAGATTATTCAACAGCTCACAGCTGTAAAACGACAAGCAAAACAGGGCAGTTTAGTTCGAGACGGTATGAAACTGGTTATTGCGGGTAAGCCTAACGCCGGGAAATCCAGTTTACTGAACGCCTTGTCAGGCCAGGACTCCGCTATTGTCACTTCCGTCGAGGGAACCACCCGAGACGTGCTCCGAGAACATATACAAATAGATGGCATGCCCTTACATATCGTCGACACTGCAGGTCTTAGAGACAGCGCGGATATTATAGAACGAGAAGGAATCAGGCGGGCGCGAGAAGAAATAAAATCGGCAGATAGAATATTACTGCTAGTAGACGGTAGTAAGGAACAGGCACAAGAAATCGATCTAACGAGACTGCTAACCGAAAACGATGAAGATGTTCTGACCGAAATCCCTGTCACACTCATCCACAACAAATGCGACCTCTATAACAAAGAGGCGGGCATTGAACTCGGCGGTAAATATCCAATACTGCATATTTCAGCAAAATTAGGCAATGGAATAGATCTACTCAAAGAGCACCTGAAATCCGAAATGGGATACAAGGAGGAGGAGGAAGGACAGTTTAGTGCCAGGCGTCGCCACTTGCAGTCACTAGCGCAGAGCGAAATATATCTCAACGCAGGGCTCGATCAATTGGTAAGTTCCGGTGCGGGTGAGCTGCTCGCTGAGGACCTTCGTCAATGTCAAAACGCATTGGGAGAGATAACAGGTGCTATGACGAGTGACGAATTACTTGGGGAGATTTTTTCAAATTTCTGTATCGGAAAATGACAGGCACCCGCTTTATACAAGGCTATTCACAGTAAACACACACCCTATAAAAGAAAGTCAGACAAAAATAAATAAATAAATTTTCTGTGGATAAATCAGGTACTAAAACTAAATAAATTCGGTATCAAAACCGTATAAGTGTCATCAGAAATGTAAGACCAAATTCTATCCCCAAAAAAAGACTACTTCTCCACAGGTGAAGCACTCGTTTTCAAGCCTAAAATCAGGTGTTTTCTGCCTGCTTATCATTGAGGTAGGCAATTGATTTATAAGGGTAAAATCCACTTTTACACAGATTAATAGGCCCCTAATAATTATTACAACAATAACTCTATATATCTTTCTAACAATATATATTACTTACTTAGTCTTAAATCCTAAGCAGGGCAGTAATTATTCATAAGAACATATTTTGTGAAGCGGGCACTGTGCACGTATAATCGCGTCCCCTTGTAGTATTTGATCAATCCCAGAGGCAACCACGGTGGATTACCAGGATCAGTTTGATGTAATCGTTATTGGCGGCGGACATGCCGGCACCGAGGCCTGTCTGGCGGCCGCGAGAATGGGCTGCCGAACGTTATTACTCACCCACAGCGTGGACACCCTGGGACAAATGTCCTGCAATCCCGCAATCGGAGGTATCGGCAAGAGCCATTTGGTGAAAGAAATCGACGCTCTGGGTGGGGCGATGGGGTTAGCCACTGACCGCGCGGGCATTCAGTTTCGCACACTAAACGGCAGAAAAGGCCCTGCGGTTAGAGCAACGCGGGCACAAGCTGATAGGGTGCTGTACAAAAATGCTATTCGCCAGATTCTCGAAACGCAAGAAAACCTGTTTATTTTTCAGCAGTCGGTTGATGATTTGATCATCGAAAATGGAATGGTCGCTGGCGCTGTGACACAGATGGGGTTGTGCTTTAAAGCGCCAAAAGTGATTTTAACTGCAGGAACTTTTCTCGGGGGCAAGATCCATATTGGCTTGGAAAATAGCGCCGGTGGAAGAGCTGGAGATCCTCCTTCCATCGCCCTCGCAGATCGTTTAAGAGAAATGCCCTTCCGGGTGGAGAGACTTAAAACAGGCACACCACCGAGAATTGACGCTCGAACCGTCAACTATGATTTGCTTGAACAGCAGTGGGGCGACACCCCAGAACCTGTCATGTCGTTTTTGGGCAGTGTGAAAGATCACCCCGAACAACGCTGCTGTTGGATTACTCACACCAATGAAAAGACCCACGACATCATTCGAGGCGGCTTAGATCGATCACCCATGTACTCGGGCGTGATTGAAGGTATTGGTCCGCGGTATTGCCCAAGTGTTGAAGATAAGATCCATCGTTTTGCCGACAAGACCTCCCACCAAATTTTTATTGAGCCTGAAGGCCTTACCACTAACGAGCTATACCCGAATGGTATATCAACGAGTCTGCCCTTCGATGTTCAGTTTGAATTCGTTAGATCCATCGTAGGGTTTGAAAATGCTCATATTACGCGGGCAGGCTATGCAATTGAATATGACTTCTTTGATCCAAGAGACCTTAACTCATCCCTTGAAACTAAGGCTGTTCCCGGTCTTTATTTTGCCGGCCAAATTAACGGTACGACAGGTTACGAAGAGGCTGCGGCTCAGGGAATACTAGCTGGAATTAATGCGGCATTGTCGGTTAGGGGAGAGCAGGCATGGTGTCCCCGTAGAGATGAAGCTTATATCGGCGTTCTAGTTGACGATTTGATTACTATGGGGACTTTGGAACCCTATCGAATGTTCACGTCACGCGCTGAGTACCGTTTGATGCTGCGCGAAGACAACGCTGATTTGCGTTTGACGGAGCAAGGCCGAAAGCTGGGCTTGGTTGACGATGTGCGGTGGCAGCGCTTTAGTGAAAAGCGCGAGGCAATAGACAAAGAAACGCAGCGCTTGGCTACCACATGGATTCACCCTAATACCAAGCAGTCTGAACAGTTAGCGGGGAAACTGAAGGATCCTATTACCAGAGAATATTCTCTGGCAGAGCTTCTAAAACGCCCGGAGCTGGTTTATGAGGATGTTGCCAGTCTAAAAGGTGAAGCCTCAAGGGATGTGCAGGCTGCAGAGCAGGTAGCCATCCAAGCGAAGTACGCCGGTTATATTGACCGCCAACAGACAGAAATAAATCGTCTGCGTCGTTATGAGAATATGTTGCTACCGAAAAATATCGACTATGAGATTATTTCGGGCCTATCTAACGAGGTGAAACAAAAACTGGGAGAGGCTCGCCCGGACTCGTTGGCCAGAGCGGGCAGAATTCCGGGTGTTACACCTGCTGCTGTCTCTTTGCTGCTGGTTTATTTAAAAAAGAAGGGTG
>JBLGAR010000063.1:0-27511 GCA_047612385.1 Cryomorphaceae bacterium
TCTCTTCAGCGAATTCGCTTTGACGCTTGCCGGGGCAGTAATCCTGTCGGGGATTGTCGCTCTCACTCTGAGCCCAATGATGTGTTCGCGAGTCTTGAAAAAACACGAGGATCAAGGTGGTTTCGCAGATTGGCTAGATCGACATTTTCAGATGCTCACCCACTACTATCAAAAGTTATTGTCCGCGAGCTTGGCCAACCGCGGTGCAGTGCTGCTACTAAGCGCTATCAT
The DNA here is from genome assembly GCA_047612385.1 of Cryomorphaceae bacterium. Taxonomy (GTDB): domain Bacteria; phylum Pseudomonadota; class Gammaproteobacteria; order Pseudomonadales; family Halieaceae; genus JBALVT01. The sequence goes on from JBLGAR010000063.1 coordinate 232, forward strand.
TATCGCCAGCCTGCCCGTGCTGTTCAGCCTCTCCCAGCAAGAGCTCGCCCCCCAAGAGGATGACGGTTACGTCTACGTGGTGGGAAACCCGCCTAGCTACGCCAACTTACACTACATCAACGCTTTCCTCGATCAAATGGTAGACACCTGGAAAGCCGTGCCGGAGGTGACCATGTCCTGGCAGGTGAGCTCGCCGACCTACAATTTCGGTGGTTTAACCTTAAGCCACTGGGATGAACGAGATCGTTCAGCTGCTGAGATAACGCTGGAACTACAGGAAAAATTTGGCGAAATAGCGGGCCTGGAGCTGTTCGTATTTGGTAATCCTCCTCTCCCCGGATCGGATGCAGGCCTTCCGGTGAGCTTTGTCGTGGCCTCTACAGCGCCCTATAAGGAGGTGCTTAGCGTTGGTGAGGCCTTACTCGATGCGGCGCGAAAATCGGGACTGTTTGCATTCGTGACGCAAACGCTTGAATTCAGTCGCCCCGAACTTGGCGTCAATATCGACAGGGAACGGGCAGCGCGGCTGGGGATATCCATGCAAGATATTGGAGAAACTCTTGCGGTTATGCTGGGTGAAGCTGAAATTAACCGATTCGCAATGGAAGGACGCGCCTACAAAGTCATTCCACAAGCAGCGCAGGGATTTCGCTTAAACTCTCGCGAGCTTGAGAAATACTATCTACGCACCGCCAGCGGTGAATTGGTTCCACTTTCTGCTGTCATCACGCTAGAAGAATCTGTGCAGCCCAATGTTCTCACTCAGTATCAACAGATGAACAGCACTACTATTCAAGGGATGATGATGCCTCCTAACAGCCTCGGAACAGGGTTGGAATTTTTGCGGGAAACCTTGTATGACATCGCACCGACTGGGTTTAGAGACGGTTACACCGAAGGATCTCGGGCATTCGTTCAAGAATCCGCTTCTTTTCCCGCGTTATTCAGCGTTTCGCTTATCATCATTTTCCTGGTGTTGGCCGCTCAATTTAATAGCTTCCGAGATCCACTAATCGTATTAGTTACCGTTCCACTGTCGATTTTCGGGGCCACTATTCCCATAGCGATGGGTGTCGTCAGCCTCAATATCTATACCCAGGTGGGTCTGCTCACCCTGATAGGGTTGATCAGTAAGCACGGAATTCTAATCGTAGATTTTGCCAACCAGCTGGTGGCCAAGGGTTTGAGTCGACAAGCAGCCGTTCTCGAGGCAGCTGCCCTGCGTCTGCGACCGATTCTTATGACAACTTTTGCAACAGTATTGGGCGTTGTACCCCTGGTGCTGGCCTCCGGTGCCGGCGCTAACAGCAGATTTGGAATCGGACTGATGATTGCCGCAGGAATGCTGGTGGGAACACTGTTTACGCTGTTCATTGTGCCCGTGTTTTACTTGCTCTGGAGGCAGGAGAAGGGTCCGGTTAGCGCGCACCTTGCCGATGAATTAAGTCCAACGGTTGGCTAATTAGCCTAGGCGCCCGTCACCCTTAGTTTGCAATGTTCACTGGATGGCGGGCGATATATGGGCTGGTCTTTTAAACTCAGCCAGTACCACCTGTGTCCTTGTATTCATCCGCCAAATGTCGCTTATACAACTTGCCATTATCCATCCGCGGCAGCTTTTCTTTAAAATCCACACTGCGGGGAACTTTAATTTTTGACACCCGTTCGCGCAGCCACTCCATTAGCTCTATTGCAAGTTCGTCGGTGGCATCCCCCCAGTGCATAGGCTCTACGACTGCTTTGACTTCCTCTCCAAACTCTTCATTGGGAATACCAAACACCGCCACGTCGGCAACCTTGTCATGGGTGATTAACAGGTTCTCAATTTCCTGGGGATACACATTCACGCCGCCAGAGATAATCATGAAGTTTTTGCGGTCGGTCAGATACAAAAAACCATCATCATCCAAATACCCGACATCGCCACAGGTTGCCCACCCCTTGTCGTTGTAGGCTTCTAAGGTTTTCTCTGGCGCATTGTGATACTCAAAGCGAGGGGCATCACTGGAAAAGTAAACGGTGCCTATTTCACCCGTAGGCAGTTCATTGCCATGGTCATCCACTATATGCAAAGCACCCATCATTGCCGGACCGACGGACCCTTTGTGAGCCAACCAACCCGCCGAATCAATGATAGTGGCACCAATGCCCTCGCTGGACGCGTAGTACTCAAAGATTACCTCGCCCCACCAATCGATCATTTTTTCCTTAGTCTCGATGGGACACGGAGCTGCGGCATGGATTGCAACCTGCATAGAACTGGTGTCGTATTTAAGTCTAATTTCATTGTCAAGTTTAAGCATTCGAATAAACATAATCGGTACCCACTGGCTGTGGGTAACTCTATGTTCCTGAATAAGCTGCAGCGCCCGCTCCGGATCAAAGTGCTCCATGATGATGGAGGTGCCGCCCTGATACAAAGACATCATGTTGTAATGCAGTGGCGCAGCGTGATACAGCGGCGCTGGCGATAAATAAACAGTCTCCTCACCAAAACCAAAGCCGGCACCAATTGTAGCCGCCATAAAATGCGGTGCAAAAACATCTTCTTGCGGAGCCGCCGTAAAAATACCTTTGGGCTGACCGGTAGTACCCGAGGAGTAGAGCATGGGCATACCGTAGCTTTGATCATCGATTTCTGTGGTAGCTTGCATATCAGTTGCCACTTCCCAGGATTCGAAACCCTCGCGGATACCTCCGACCATATAGAAGTGCTCTACCGCCCCATCATTTGCCAATATCTGCTGGGCTAGATCAGCAAGTTTCAGGGAGCCGATAAACAACTTGGCACCACAGTTCTCAAGGATATAGGCGGTCTCATCTTGCTTCAGATGAGTACTGATGGGCGTAAAGATCAACCCACTGCGTTGCGCCGCCCAGCAGATCTCAAGGAACGCCCTATTGTTTTCCATCATTATTCCGATGTGATCCCCCGCTTTTAAACCCAGGGAACGAAACAATTGGGCCCCTTGATTGGAGCGCTCATCGAGCTGCCGGTAAGTCACCATCTCACCGGAATCCGCCATAACGATTGCGGGTTTATGCGGATAGGTCTGCGCCGTAATACTCGGATGTGGCATGGGGAATTCCTTAGTTTAGAAAGCTAATCAGCTCCTACTATAGAACCGACTGGGCAGTGGATTCAACGCTTTAGATCAACACTTGCGCATCAAACCCTGCTGGACCGTATTGGCGACTAATTTCCCCTCCCGAGTATAGAAACTACCCTGGGCGAGACCTCGACCGTTACCGACCGCACTGGCTTCCACAACGTGGAGCAGCCATTCATCCGCGCGAAAGTCGTCGTGAAACCACAGGGCATGATCCAGACTGGCAACCTGCAGGTGCGGGTCTATAAAATGTCGGCCGTGAGCAATGAGACAAACATCGATCAAAAATGCATCCGATAAGTAGGCCAATAGTGCCGGGTGACGACCGGGCCCATCGGGAATTGGGCCCGCTGTTTTCATCCACACCTGCAGTTTCGGCTCGCGCACCACGGGATTGTCCCAATCTATCGGCTCGACAACCCGTACATCCAGATCCGGCCCTGTGGTTATCATAAACTCCTCGTTGAGGTTCGCTGCCTGTAAGCCCAATTCCCGCTCGCTCAGTAAGTCCTCAGGAGGAGGAACATCTGGCATCACAGACTGATAGTCGTCACCCTCTGACGGATCCTGGAACGACAGGGTACTGACCAGAATAGTCTTGCCATTTTGACTGGCCACGACGCGACGAGAGCTAAAACTCATGCCGTCGCGGACCACTTCCACCTGCAACGCTATGGGCACTTTGGGATTACCCGGACGCAGGAAGTAAGCGTGCTGTGAGTGCACTTCCCTGCCCGTGACCACTGTGGCGGCGGCTGCACTGATACACTGCGCCAACACTTGCCCTCCGTAGACCCTGAAGGCTTCTGGGTGCATGTTCTGTGCGGTAAAATCGAGTTCACTATCGCCCTTATCCACTTTAGGTGTCAGGACATCAAGGAGTTGCTCTAATGTATCTTGCATTTACAGTGCTCCATGAGCATCACCACGCCCAGCATCGGCCTGGTGGTTTGGTTGTGATGAGTACCGCCATGGGGTTATTGTTGCACCGGCGGCACTATCGATATTATTGATAAACAATCACGCTGCAACGCGAGGCACCTAATGGCTGTAACTAATTCCCCCCAGGCTCTGCGGAACAAAATTCGCGACGGCGGACATACCGGCAATACTTCAGGCTTCGCGCCGGGTTATGTGCAGTGCAACATTGTAATTTTGCCCGCCGAACAAGCCAATGATTTTCTCAGATTCTGTCAGCTAAACCCCAAGCCGTGCCCGCTCATAGCCCAGGCCAATAATCCTGGAGATTTTACCCTACCCAAATTAGGCGATATCGACATACGAAGTGATGTCCCCAGCTACCGCGTATTCGAAAATGGGGAGATGGTTGAGGAGCGCTCCGATATTTCCGAGCTGTGGCGAGACGATCTGGTGACGTTTGCACTGGGCTGTTCCTTCTCTTTTGAAGAAGCCTTGTTGGCGGACGGGCTGGAGGTTCGCAATGTCACTCAAAAAACCAACGTACCCATGTATCGCAGTAATATTGATTGTACGCCTGCCGGTCCATTTGCGGGAAAAATGGTCGTTAGCATGCGCCCTTTCCTCGCAGCCCACGCCATCCGCGCTGTTCAAATTTGCACGCGTTTCCCCTCTGTGCACGGTGCGCCCATACACCTGGGAGACCCCTCTTTAATCGGCATAGACGATATCAACACCACAGACTATGGCGACCCTGTAACCTTAAAAGACAATGAAATCCCAGTCTTCTGGGCCTGCGGTGTCACTCCCCAGGTCGCGTTGGAGGCTGCCAAGCTTCCCTTCGCCATCACCCACAGCCCCGGTTGCATGCTGGTTACCGACGTTCCCAACAGCCAACTGGCTATAATGTAATCAGGCCCAGTAAGAGGTATTAGATGTTACTCAATTGTGATCTCGGTGAAAGTTACGGCAGCTGGTCTATGGGCATGGACGAACAGGTTATGCCCTTTATCGACCAGGCCAATATCGCCTGCGGCTTTCATGGCGGAGACCCCGTCACCATCTGCCACACCTTGCGCCTTGCAGCAAAACATTCGGTGTTAGTGGGTGCACACCCGGCCTACCCCGACCTGGTCGGTTTTGGCCGACGATCCATGAACTTGTCCAGGGAAGAAATTGTAGCGTGCGTGTTGTATCAAGTCTCGGCGCTGGACGGGATGTCCGCAAGCCTGGGCGTTGAGCTTGGATATGTTAAACCTCATGGCGCTCTGTACAACGACATGATGGCGAAATCGGAGGTTCGGGCGGCGATTATGGAGGCCGTGATATCCTTCCATCGCCCGTTAAAACTGATGTTGCAGGCCACCCCTGCAGCCAAACTTATTCGAGAAGAAGCAAGCGAGATTGGCTTAGAACTGTCCTTTGAAGCTTTTGCCGATCGCTGCTATGACGATGATGGAAAGCTGCTTGCCAGGAGTAAATCAGGCGCCGTACACAATCGAGAAAAAATGTTGGCGCAGGTTGAACAGCTGCGCGCACTAGGCACGGTAACCACCGTCAGCGGGCACAGTTTATCATTAGAGGCGGATACACTGTGTGTGCATGGCGATAACGTGGAAGGTGTCCGGGCGATCGAAGAGATTCGTGCCCTGGTGGATGGAAGCTAAGCGCCCGTGAAACTCCAAAGCGCAGGCGAAAATGCCATGATTTTATACCTGGGTGAGGAAACCAGCCCGGAAGTTTCAGCTCGTGTTCAGGCGGCGGCTCAGGCGATAGAAAATGCTCTGGGGGATGACTTGATTGATTTGGTCCCCTCCTATGCTTCGTTGCTTATCATCTACAATCCTCTGCAAACCGACCACCTAAAAGTTCGCAAGCAGGTGCACAACTCAATGAACGCCCTGGTGGCAAGTGATCAGAATCAGGGCCGCCTTGTTATCCTACCGGTCTACTATTCCTCCGAGTCTGGGGAGGATCTAGACGCGCTGGCTGAGCGCGCGGCAATGTCCACGGCGGATGTCATCGACTTGCATTCGGGCGATGAGTATCGGGTTTATGCCATTGGTTTCGCTCCTGGTTTTGCCTATCTCGGTGAAGTGGACGCGCGCATTGCAGCACCGCGCCTCGCCACTCCGCGGCAAAAAGTTCCCCGGGGTGCGGTGGCAATTGCGGACCGGCAAACCGCAGTCTATCCAGCGGTTTCCCCGGGGGGATGGAACTTGATTGGCCGCTGCCCCCAGCGCATGTTCAACCCCGATACCACCCCAACCATGCCCGTGGCAGTTGGCGACAAGGTCAAGTTCGAACCGATTAGTCGAGATCGCTTTATTGAGTTGGGAGGACAGTTGAAGTGAGCTTCGAAGTTCTCCAGCCAGGTATTCTAAGCCTATTGCAAGATGAAGGTCGCTACGGCCAGCACGCCATAGGCCTGACAACGGGTGGCCCTATGGACCCGCATGCCTATCGGCTGTGCAACCGCCTGTTGCAAAACTCCGACAACAGTACTGCCTTGGAAGTGAGTTTTGGCGGCCTGCATCTGAAGGCACATGTCGACAGCTTCATCTGTGTCGCCGGTGCCAATATGCCTCTGCTCATCAATGATCAAGACAGAGCGCTGTGGCAAGTTCACAAAATCCATGCTGGAGACATCATTCGTCTGGATTTCGCGACACGGGGCGCTAGAGCCTACCTTGGATGCGCGGATGGCTTCGATATACCTTATAGCTTTGGCAGCAGCGCAACCGTTATGCGTGAACATGTTGGTGGCCTTAATGGCGACAAAATAAAAGCGGGAGACCGGCTCCCCTGCTCTGGGATTTCTCACCGAAAAGCATTGTCTTTAGCCGCGGAACTACAGCCAGAGTATTCCAAGAAAATTTGCGTCAGAGTTATTCCTGGCTACCAGGAACAGCAATTCAACCGTATTCAACAGCGTAGATTCTACAATAATGAATTTGTAGTATCAGATCGATGTGACCGCATGGGGTATCGACTTGAAGGTTCTCCCGTGCGCTGCGATATCGAGGGAATTTTGTCAGAAGGTATTTGCTATGGCGCCATTCAAATACCCGCCGATGGTCAACCCATTGTGCTACTCAATGATCGGCAGACGATCGGTGGCTACCCAAAAATAGGCTCGGCATTGTCCTTGGATGCTGCGAAGCTCTCGCAAATGACTCCGGGTTGCTCAGTGACGTTCGAGCCCATTAGTATTCATGGCGCGCACAATGCACTCCATATGGCGCACAGTTTTACCACTCGTTTGCCTCTCGAAGAGAGGGATCTATGACTGAAACAGAACTAAGCCAGGCGATTGAAAACCTATTGGTTGCGCGCAATCTCCGCCAGATGCAAACTGCTCAAGCAGCCCTGAAACCCGGATACTTTTTGCGGGCAGCTAGCCACCTGCGATCACTGGAAGGAAACATCATAATCGGAACTGGATTTCCGGTGAATGATACCTTCGAAACTGACGGTCCCTTGGGCGCCATCGCTTTGTATGATGCATTGGAAAAACTGGGCGGTCAGCCCTGGCTAGCTTGTGCAGCGCCGTTATCAGTGGCCCTGTCTGGTGACTATCGAATTCTGGAACTATCCGCAAAAAGCCTGGCGGATGCTGAACGCCAAGCGCAAGAGACACTGGCTCAACTGCAGCCACAGGCCATTATTTCAATAGAACGACCGGGGCTCGCGGAGGACGATCGGTACTACAATATGCGTGGCGAGGATATTACCCCTCGCTGCGCATTTTTTGACCCTTTTCTAAACCTTGCAAGCTGTCCTACAATCGCCATTGGAGATGGCGGCAATGAAATTGGTATGGGGAATATCCTCAGCGCGATTGCCGGCCTGGACATTAAGGCCTCGGTGACTGGCTGCGACGAACTGCTGGTTGCAGACGTATCTAACTGGGGTGCCCACGGTCTGATTGCCTTTCTTGATTTGTGGTCAAACGAAAATCTGTTGGAAGCTATGTCCCCTCTTTCGATACTCGAATACCTGTCTGCCAAAGGTAGCGTAGACGGGGTCAGCAGAGAGAACACGCTGACAGAAGACGGATTAGATGCAGCCGAAGGAATTGGTGTCATCGCAGAATTGATCGATCTTGTAAGAACAGCAAAAAGTCGTTAACACCACTAGAGTTGTCGAAAAAAGGACTATTTCATGAGCATTGTATATTTGAATGGCAGCTACATGCCGATGAGCGAAGCAAAAATTTCCCCGATGGACAGAGGTTTTTTGTTTGGCGACGGCATCTACGAAGTGATTCCCTCCTACGATGGCAAACTGGTGGGCTTTGGGCCTCATCTTGATCGCATGCAGGATGGACTGGATGCCATTGAGCTTAAGTTGCACATAGATCAGCAGCAGTGGCGTGACATTTGCGCGACGCTCGTTAAAGAAAATGGCGGCGGCAACCTGGGCCTGTATTTTCACGTAAGCCGCGGCGCAGATACCAAGCGAAACCACGCTTACCCGACCGACATAAAGCCCACGATGTACGCCTTCGCATTTGAGATACCCCCGCCACCGCAGCCCGATAAATCCAAAGCCACGGTGTATCGCGTATCGACTACAGAAGATTTGCGCTGGAAACGCTGTAACATCAAATCTACAGCGTTATTGGGCAACGTCATGCACTATCAGCATGGTCACGCACAGGGCAACAACGAAACCATTTTGTACAACCCGGATAAGGAGTTAACCGAAGCTGCCGCCTGCAATGTCTACGTTGTTAACAACGGCGAAGTCATCACACCCAATCTGGACTATCAAAAACTCCCTGGGATCACCCGCCTCATGTTATTGGATATATTGCGTAAAGACGGTTCTATTCCCGTGCAGGAGCGCGTCGTAACGCTGGACGAACTGCTGGGCGCCGACGAGGTTTGGATTTCCAGCTCGAGCAAAGAAATCGCGCCGGTCATTGCTATCGACGGCAAGCCGGTGGGCGACGGCAAGGTTGGAGATGTCTGGCTGGCGGCCCAAACTCTCTTCACCCAACACAAGTTTGACTATTAATGGCAAGGCCTGCTCAAGCCAGCCTCGATCTAAACGCGCTCCGACACAATGTGGCGCATGCGCGCAGCTTGGCGCCTCGATCAAAACTAATGGCGGTGGTCAAAGCCAATGCCTACGGCCATGGCGCGGCGATCATAGCCGGCGCTATTGAGAAGGACGTCGACGCGCTAGCGGTAGCGTGCATAGAGGAAGCGCTGGAGTTGCGCAGCGCTGGAATTACCGCTCCTGTTTTGCTGCTACAGGGCGTATTCGAGCCTGATGAGTTGATCGCCGCCAGTGCAAATCAGTTCTGGCTGATGATAGAAAACGAACCGCAATTGTTGGCTCTTGAGAATGCCAAGCTTCCTGAGAAGCTGCACTGCTGGCTAAAGATCGATTCGGGAATGCATCGACTGGGAATGGATCCCCGCGATCTGCAAGAGTTTCACTCGCGTCTGGAAAGCTGCGAAAACAGCCATGACAACCCTGTTCTTTGCACCCATTTTGCCTCGGCAGATAACTTACTTAGCGATCAAACGGCACAGCAACTAGCCGACTTCAGAAGGGCTTGCCAGCCCTATACCAATGCATTAAGTGCCGCCAATTCACCCGGCTTGCTGGGGTGGCCTGAGTCTCATCTCGATTGGGTTAGGCCGGGCTACATGCTCTATGGCAACTCACCCTTTGGTCGGGAACCCCACCCAAACACCGAGACACTGCGACAAGTGATGACCCTTCGTTCAGCGGTGATATCGATAAGAGAAGTCGCCAAGGGAGAAGCCGTTAGCTACGCGGCGACCTGGTTCGCCGAACGGCCATCGCGCATCGCTACGGTGACTATTGGCTATGGCGATGGCTATCCACGCAGTGCAAAAAACGGAACGCCTGTTTTGATCAATGGTCAGCGCGCCAAGCTTGCCGGCCGAGTATCCATGGATATGATTACGGTTGATGTAACAGACCTGGACGACGTATCCATAGGCGACCCAGTCATTTTGTGGGGAGAAGGTTTACCCATTGCCGAGGTCGCCTATTGGGCTGACACAATTGGCTACGAGCTGACCACGCGTATGCCGATGCGCACTCCGAGAGTAGCCTGCCTAAACGACACGGAAGCTGATGAGGAGAACCTGCAATGACTACCCACCAATGGCTAAGTTTTACGTAGCATTGCGTATTGCGCACGGCCTCTAGCAGGCTAACATGATCACACTACCTCTGCGCATCGTTCTGTTCACTATTTAGACGACAGTCCTATTCGCACTGGCGTTAATCGCAGCTAGAGCAACGCTTCTCTAACCAGCTGCGCAGACCAATCGAAAATGGCGATTTCAGCCATAGGGTTGGCGTTCGGGGCAGTGTGTAAGCAACGTATAATGTTGCAAATGCCCACTCGCTTATGGAAGGAAGGTGACATGAATACGTTTCTATCGGTATGGGCAATCGTCGGCTGGTCTGCTTTGATCTGGTTTACCAGTAATGCAACTGCTCACTTGAAAAACTACGAAAAATTCGCGACCGGTAGCAGCTATCAGTCGCCACTCCAAGAGCCAGAGTACCGTCGCTACGGCGTCGCTCCCTCCACTTTCAACGATGAGACTCTTCTAACTATCGTGCTTTTTTTAGGGACTGTCGTTGTGTCTATCGCTGCACTGTCCTCCTAAAAATACACCGCTGACCGGCATTCGAAGCCGTTGCGGGTCAATCTGTCACTGGAAAACCCAGCCCATTTCTGACACAGTGGCGCCTATAACAATTAGCTAGCACTTAGAATGTTCAAAACATCGGCAAAAGCCATTGTGTACGCGCTACTCGCGTTGGTTTTAATTCTACTTATACTGGCGCTGTGGCTGCGTTTTGAATTTTCCAAAGTAGAGCGGGCGCAGAATTCCTCAGACCCTGCTTGGGATTTGAGCGTCGCATCTCTGGCTCCACCTGGCCCTATTAAAGCGCCCTGCGAAAATCAATACCCTGAGAAAAGAGCCTGGTTTGGTGCGCTGCATATCCACACGGCAGCCTCCTATGACGCCACTGCCTTCGGAGTAACGACCTCAGTCGCTGATGCTTACGGCTTTGGTACAGGCGCAACTGTTGCTCTGCGCCTGAACGACGACCCAACAGATTACGACGCTCCTGAGCTGCGCATCAGCTCCCCTGTTGATTTCATTGCGGTAACCGACCATGCCGAGGCTCTTGGTGAAAATAAAATGTGCTACGACCCCGCGAGCGCAGCTTATGGGAAGCTTGTCTGTCGTTTGTTCCGTGGGGACTTGCGACTGCCGATTGACGACGTACTGCAGCCACTGACTCGATTGGCAACCCTGGCAATTTTTGGTCAGGATCGCTCCGCAAGAATCTGCGGCGAAGACGGCTCACGCTGTCGGCGAGAAGCAGAAAAAGTTTGGCAGAAAAATCAGCGCGTCACGGAACAGTGGCTAGACCGCAGTTCTGCTTGTGAATACACAACTTTCCACGCCTACGAGTACACACTGGCGGAGGAGGCATCCAATCTTCACCGTAATGTTATTTTCAAAACTGATACCGTGCCCCAGTCCATACTTAGCTCCAAGGAAGCTCGAACGCCGGAAAGCCTCTGGCAATGGCTGGACGACAGCTGTATCAGCGGCAGCACGGACTGCGATGTATTGACCATCCCGCACAACAGTAACTGGAGCAGTGGCCGCATGTGGTATCCCTACAGTGCTACTGATCTTTCACTTTCACAGCAGAAGGAAATGTCGCGTCTGCGAGCACGTCTGGAGCCCCTGGCGGAAATTATTCAGGTAAAAGGCGATTCAGAATGTCGCAATGGAATAAGCAGCGTAATGGGCGCAGCCGATGAGTTTTGCGACTTTGAAAAACTGCGTCCAGCAAGTGAGAAGATAGCCGATTGCGGAGATGACTTTGGCAGTGGCGGTATGATGCTAAAAGGCTGTGTTTCCCGTTACAGCTATATCCGGTATGCACTGAGCGCCGGCCTCGCTGAACAACGTAAACTCGGCATCAACCCTTTCAAACTTGGCATAATCGCTGCCACAGATACACACAATGGAACGCCTGCGGCGGGTTACGAAAAAGGCAATCTGGGCTCTCATGGAAGCGACCGGGATATAAAACATCGACTAAAAGGGAAAGTGGAGGTACCCGGAGGCATTGCTACAGGCTCGCCAGTGCGGTATAACCCCGGCGGAATTGCGGGGGTATACGCTGCGGAGAATAGTCGCACTGCACTCTTTGAAGCGATGCAAAACCGGGAGACCTTTGGCACCAGTGGGCCGAGAATAAGTCCTCGCCTATTCGCCGGTTGGTCATTACCTGAGGAAATATGTGAGCAGCCAGATTGGGTTGCCTTGGCCTATGACACAGGCGTACCGATGGGCGGAGATCTTCCTGCGCTTCCAACACAACGCAATGCGCCAGTGTTTGTAGCCAGTGCCACCCAGGATCCGCGAGACGGGAGTATGCCGTTGCAGAGAATCCAAATTGTAAAGGGATGGGTAGACCCGCAAGGGAAGACCCATCAAGCCATCTACGAAGTCGCAGGGGATTCAGATAACGGAGCCAGCGTAGATCCGCTGACTTGCGAGGTAGCAGGTTCAGGCTTCGCCCAACTCTGCGCAACCTGGATTGATCCTGATTTCGACCCAGAAAATGGAGCCGTGTACTACGCACGCACTCTGGAAAACCCAAGCTGCAGATGGAGCCAGCATGATTGTATATCCCTACCACTTGAGGATCGACCTGCCAGCTGCAGTGATCCCCAATTACCCAAAGTCATCCAGGAACGGGCGTGGACCTCGCCCATTTGGTATCAACCGTGAGTGATTTTAACGAAGTCCTCCCCGAGGGAAGCCTGCTGGCCGCACTGGATCTGGGAAGTAATTCCTTTCACCTGATTATTGCCCGAGTCGAACACGGCGAAATGCGCACGATTGAAACGCTGGCGGAGAAGGTCCAACTGGGCGCTGGCCTCATCGACGGTCAACTGGCAGAAGACGCTATAAAAAGAGGGCTGGATTGCCTGTCACGCTTTTCTCAAATGATGGAGAGTATGGATATACAGCGAGTGCGTGCCGTTGGCACTCACGCGCTGCGAATAGCCAAAAATCGACGCCACCTAACGGTCCCTGGAAGCAAAATCCTCGGGGTGCCTGTCGATGTTATCTACGGTCGAGAGGAGGCTCGACTGGTTTATCTTGGGGTAGCACATTCACTGGCCGACGACGCTCAATCACGGCTGGTGGTAGACATCGGCGGTGGCAGTACAGAATTCATCATCGGTGAAAAATTTGAACCCAAGTACCTGGAAAGCCTGGAAATGGGCTGCGTATCCTACAGCAACAAATTTTTCCCGGATGGAGAAATCTCTGCATCCGCTTATCAAAGCGCGCGCGATAAAGCGCTGTTGGAAATTTTCCAAATCCGCCGTCAATTTAGCGGCGACAACTGGAAGGAGTGCGTGGGTTCCTCAGGCACGCTTCAAGCTATAGAAGAACTGCTGGTGCAACAAGGTTGGAGCGACGCTGGCATTACATCAGCAGGATTGGCTCAGCTGGAAGACAAGTTACTGAGCTTCGAGGACATGGACAGCATCGCACTTGAGGGCCTGGCTGAATCCAGGCGCAATGTTATTGTGGCGGGAGTCGCTATTACCAGCGCTCTTTTCTACGCCCTCCAAATTGAACACATGCGGACATCCAAAGGCGCTCTGCGCGAAGGTGTACTTTACGATCTACTGGGCCGACTCACCCACGAAGATGTGCGAGAGCGCACGGTTAACGCATTGATGCAGCGCTACAGTGTCGATGGCGACATCGCCGCCTCGGTAGAGCGCAGAGCTAGAGTATTTTTCAATGCGACAAGAAACTGCTGGAAACTAAACCACAGTGATTGGTTTTTGCTCCGCTGGGTCGCCAACAGTCACGAGATTGGTATGGCGATTTCTCACAAGCACTACAATCGCCATTCCTCGTATTTACTGCGAAACGCAGATCTGCCAGGATTTGCTCAGGATGAGCAGGAAGACCTGGCTCTGTTGGCTCGTGGACACCGCGGAAAGCTTAATCAAAACCTGCTTTCTGAAACAGCCGAGCAAGACAGACCTCGCTTCGTGCACCTGTTGAGCATTATCCGACTAGCGGCGCTGTTTAGATACGTGGAAAAACTGGAGCAGCTTCCGGAATTCACCATTTCAGCGAGTGAGAAATCACTGGTTCTCGGCTTTGGAGAGACCTGGTTGGCGGAACATCCGCTAACGGTCAGCGAATTAGCGGCTGAGCAGCATCAACTCCAAAAAATTGGAATGTCCCTGGAAATCAGCTGACCATATTTAATTCGACGTCTTTGAGGTATTCACTCAGGATGATATTAACCGCTTCAGAAGCTTCCAGCTGCATCATATGCCCTGCCCCGGGTATCATCTGCACTTCCCGCAGCTGCGGGAAAATTGCTCTCATCTGTGAGACGGGATCATCTCCGTGGAATCCCTCCAGATCTACATCGTGCTCACTGCCCAGAAAGTAAGCCGGAACCTCACAGCTAACACCTTCATAAGGCTTGCGCTGTTCCCACTTTAAGTCAAAAGATCGATACCAGTTCAAACCGCCCGTAAAACCCGATCGAGCGTATTCTTCAACAAAGACTTCAAACTCCTGCACTGACAACCACCGCCAAGGTAGCTCGGGCGGCTCATCCATAGCGTCGATGTAAGAGGTGCCGGGGGGATAATTGAACACATTGAAGTAGTTCCCTGCTCCGCTGAGTGTATGAAACACTTTATGTAGAAAGCGTCGAGCTTGGGCCGCGAGCTCCTGGTCCGCTCTGGGGGGAACACGAAAGTACTCGATATGGAGGAAATGTTGCTCACCGATGCGTCGATACTCGGTCAAGGGTGACTCATCGGGATTATGCGGTGCTGCGGGGTTTTGTAAACCGATGACCGCGGCGACACGGCTGGGATGTCGCAACGCCAAATCGTAGATGGCAAAGGCACCAAAATCCAACCCTGCAAAAACAGCGCGTTGAATACCCAGATGGTCCATCAGACCCACCAGATCAGCCGTAATATGCTCTATATCATATTGCTCGGGGTTCGGGGGAGCCTCGGTGCGGCCCATTCCACGCATATCGGGTGCTATCACTCGGTATCCCCTGGTGGCTAGATAGGATATCTGACGATGCCAGCTGAACCAGATGTGCGGAAAACCATGGCATAAGATGAGTGGCAGGCCGACACCCTCGTCCACATAATGCATGCTAATACCGTTGATGAATGCCTGTTGATGATTCCAATTCATAGCCTCACTCACACCGATGTTCTCAAGGAAATGCTGACAAAAGCCTATGTGTAAACAAAAAAAGGGCCGGAATAATGTTCCAGCCCCATCTCGATAAGCCAAGACTGCGCGCAGCGTTTGCCTACAGATCGTACCCGCGCTCGTCGTGCAGCACCAGATCAAGACCCTGAGTTTCCTGTTCATCGTCAACGCGAAGACCCACCAGTACATCCACAATCTTGAGGATAATCCAGGTACCAATTGCAGTATATGCGATAGTCGCTATCACACCTGTCGCCTGGACGGAAAGCTGACCACCGATGCTGGTGATGCCATCGGAAAAACCGTTTCCACTAAAAAGGCCAAGTTGTGTTGAACAGAATATTCCTGCCAGGATAGTACCCAGTACACCGCCAACGCCGTGTACAGGAAACACATCGAGGCTATCGTCAATCTTGAGCTTCTGCTTCAGGAAGTTCGTAGCGTAGTAGCACACTACACCAGCCGTAAGTCCGATAACGACCGCTGCCGCAGGGCCAACAGATCCGGCAGCTGGAGTAATGGTACCCAGGCCCGCCACCATGCCAGTGACCATACCTAACACCGAAGGCTTGCCGTGACGCAACCACTCCATTGTCATCCAAGCCAGCGCGCCTGCAGACGCTGACAAATGCGTAACCAACATTGCCATAGCGGCACTGGTATCAGCGGCAAGCGCTGAGCCCGCATTAAAGCCAAACCAACCCACCCAAAGCATTCCTGCGCCGGTCACCGTCATGGTCAGGTTGTGCGGAGGCATAGCCGTCGTTCCGAAGCCCTTGCGAGGTCCCATCACAATGGCTGCCACTAATGCCGCTACAGCTGCAGTAATGTGCACTACGGTACCACCGGCAAAATCCTGCAAGCCCATACCGCCTAACCAACCGCCGCCCCACACCCAATGGCATACGGGTGAGTAAATCACCAACATCCAAATAACACTGAACAGAAGCATCGCAGAGAAACGCATACGCTCGGCAAAGCCGCCCACGATGAGAGCAGGAGTAATAATAGCGAAGGTCATCTGGAACATAGCGAACAGCGTCGCGGGAATATCGCCGTTCATTGTCTCCATGCTCATAGAGGCAAAAAACATATTGCCGAAATCGCCAATCCACTTACCCTGTTCAACCCCGTCACTGCCGAAAGCAATGGTATAGCCCATGACAAACCACACCAGAGACATCAAGCACGTCAGAGCGAAACACTGCATTAACACGGACAGGACGTTCTTGGAACGAACCAGACCCGCATAGAACAGCGATAATCCCGGAATGGTCATAAACAACACCAAGGCTGTGGCGGTCAGTATCCAGGCTGTATTGGCCCCATTTAAATCATCCGCGCTAGCGGCGGCACTGCCCAGTAGTGCCAGGATTAGTACGCCCCATTTACTATTCTTCATTCCAACCTCCCCCTTAAAGTGCGTCTTCGCCGGTTTCACCGGTGCGAATTCTAATGCTCTGCTCGAGAGCGCTCACAAAGATTTTCCCATCGCCAATTTTTCCCGTGTTGGCCGCTCCACATATGGCTTCGATGGCGGGCTCAACCATGGCGCTACTGACGGCCATCTGAACCTTGATTTTGGGCTGGAATTCGACCACGTATTCGGCACCGCGGTAGAGCTCTGTGTGCCCTTTCTGCCGACCGTAGCCTTTAACTTCCTCCACCGTCATGCCGTGAATTCCGATTTGTTGGAGTGCATCGCGAACATCATCAAGCTTGAACGGCTTGATGATCGCTGTAATCATCTTCATTGAGAGGTTCCTCTTGGAATGCGCAAGCGTCTAAAGACTTTCATTGCACTTGGCGCTGTTATTATAATGTGCGATCGATACGGTGCTCGTTCGCGTGAAATCGAAAGAGTGGATCCTGCCACAAAGCGAGAAGAACGTTAAGTAGCTGCAGTCAGAAATTTTGATTTTAGAACGAGAAACACGATCGGGATAAAGATTGACCATTTTCTGCCCACCTAGCTCGATTACGGGAAAAGGTGCTCTTTCACGCCGATCGATTACAATGCGCATGTAATGCAATCAAGGACCGTACACCTATGCTTCACCGCTTAAGCTCTCTATTAACAGCCCCCATCTGCCTTCTGGCATTGACGGCAACGGCTGCTACCTTCGCCGATAATACGCCTGCAAGTGACGCTCGCCAGGTCATCCTAATCATCGGCGATGGCATGGATGACCAGCAAATAAGCATTGCCCGAAACTATCTGGTCGGAGCCGCCGGGCGTCTGATTTTGGATGACTTACCCCTGCGCTCAAGCTCACAGGTGTTAACGGTGGAAGACAAAGCCGACGGAAAACCTGTTTATGTCTCCGACTCTGCCAATTCAGCCACTTCCATGGCAACGGGAATCGTCACCAGCCGCGGCAGGATAGCCACGACCCCCGGCAGTGATACGGACGTTACCACTATCATGGAAATGGCCAACACAGCAGGTTTCAAAACAGGGATCGTTACTACCGCCAGCGTTACAGATGCAACGCCCGCTGCTTTCGCCTCACACATTAGCTTCCGCCTATGTGAAAACCCCACACTGATGGAGGAAATAAGTTACTACGGGGTGGATCTTGGCGAATGCAAAGTCGATTTAAAATCCAATGGCGGCCCCGGCTCAATCTCAGTACAGCTGGCTGAATCTTTCTTGGATGTGATCCTGGGAGGTGGCGGCAAACACTTCGCGGTGAATACCCGCGAAGACAGCCTCACAGTACTTCAACTGGCGCAAAACAAGGGGTTTAGTACGATAACGTCCACCGCCGAGCTCCTGCAGGCAGATCCTGATCAACGCCTGCTCGGTTTGTTCGCCGACAGCACGCTCCCTGTTCGACTCATGGGAGAAAGCGGTCGCAGCGCCGAGCTGCCCTCCCCCTCTTTGCTAAATCGACTCAGCAAATATCTAGGCAGCGTAGACAGACCTGAGCCTATGACGTGCGAGCCCAACCCGGAATTCGCTGCGGTACCTTCCCTCCAACAAATGACAGACGCAGCCCTATCCAATCTTTCTCACAACAACAGTCGCGGATTTTTCCTGATGATTGAGTCTGCTTCGATAGACAAACAGTCCCATGAACGCAACGCCTGTGGATCAATAGGCGAGGTAGAACAACTCGAAGAGGCTCTGGCCAGTGCACTCGCCTTTGCACAGAGCAACCCCAACACATTGATACTGGTTACGGCCGATCACGCGCAGGCCGCGCAGATGATACCTGATGATAGTTTTTACGCAGACTTCCCGTTACCCATTTTTTCTCCGGGCAAAATCGTCCGGATCAAAACGCCGGAGGGTGCGATAATGGCGGTTAACTATGCGACCTCGAACTTCGAGATGGAGGAACACACCGGGGCGAGTGTTCCTTTGTATGGCAATTCACAGAGCCTGGGACGGGTCCCATCGTTCGTACAGCAAAGCGAGCTATTCAATATCACCAGAGATTATCTGGGGCTTTAGAAATTAACCCAGCTATTGAGGGCTCGCAAGCGGAATTGCTGTCCTCGAAAATCAAGAACGATAGAATCGGGTAAAATCTCCTCCAGCTTGACGCCGCCGGAAACCATATCACCGACCCGCAGGGTTTGACCATTAAGGATGACGTACGACTCCCCAGGCTTGGTGGAATAGTCGTGGTGTCGATACATCATGGTTGGAATGTCATCCTTAAATTGCTGTGATACGTCAGCAATAAACGGCGCAGGATGATCCGCCAGCCTAGAGGTTTTCAATGCCTCCTCCGTTTTTGCCAGCACCTCCTCGATATCGATGGCACGCTCCGAACGCTCCACAAGGAGTTCTTCTTTGTTTTCGGCATCCTCTGTATTTTGAGCCGGCTGGGGCGTCGGTATCGGAACAACTTCACCCGACGGCGCTTGCTCCGCGTAAAGTGCATCAACGGCCGGGTCTGAAAAAACCGCATCAGCAGGAACCAATTCCTCCGGTTTTATGACTCCAATCTCTTCACGTTTTGGTGGTGGAACCTCACGCACAGGCGGAGGCTTGACAAGCGAACGCGTCTGCTTTTCATCGAGTACAACCGCTACAGGCGCAGGCGTTTGCTCAGCTGTGAATTTATCGACAAGCAACCATGAGATCACAAGCAAGGCGATGAATATTGCGACCCAGGGTAATACAGCTAACCACTTCCTATTCCGGTCGAGCTCATCCACATAAGCCGGTGTGTCCAGCACTGGATTGTTCGAGTCGGCCTGGCGCTCCTTCGCAGAGCGATTCAGCGCTTCAAGAATCAGCGACATAGTCGAATTAATCCCAAACTAGTTTTCATCACACGCTATTCCGGCCGGATTTCTTGGATTGCAGTTTCCAGGCGCGCTCGCGCCGCCTGGGCAGTCAAATCGATACCAAGTTGCTCATTCAGTTTTAACAGGGTTCTAACTCCGATAACGCCGTCGGCTTCGAGCTTATGTTCTTTTTGAAACAACATAACCCGTTCTTTCAAACGGTTGCTAAAGCGCTCGTTAGATAAAACGGCCTCTTGGCCATCCAATTGAGAAAACATTCTGGCGATCTCGGTAACAACCGGATTGCGATCACCATACGCTAAGGGTTTAAGAAAGCCCGCTGGCCGATGCCACAAAAAGGCGAACTCGCCGCTCCATAGTGGTCCAAGCTCTGCCAGGCTGACCAGAGCAACACCTGAGTCAGAGGATACATAGCCATCACTGCCCTCTATTCCCAGCAACAATACACTGGCGCCAAACCGGTCCGGAGTCACCATTTTCAGTGCCAGTGGGCGATCATACTGCCACAGCTCTTCCCAGGTCTGAGCAACGCCCTCTACACAAGATATTCTCGCAGGGGTTTGCTCTACACAGGGATCAGTCTCAGAGACTGTCGGCGCCTCGAGAGCCCAAAGCCGCTCCAAAGCATTCTGCGGTGGAAGCAACCATGTTTCCCGCAGTGGCACTTCAGGGGCAACAGCGGGCAAAGGTTCTTCCGCCACAATTATCTCAGCCCGGACAGAACCGGAGTCATCGACACTGCCAGACCTGCCCACGATTACCTCTTGGGATTGCGGGATTAATGGCTGCGCGCCAGGCTCCGGTGACAACCACTGCGTATAGGACCACACGCTCAGTCCCACTATCAGTAGCACTAGCAGCGAAACCGACGCAACAATCCATTTTGAGTCACTGCCTTGAGTTCCCCGCTCCTGCCCCATTACCTCTTTAGCCGCTACCTTGAGCATCGCCGAATCCGCTCGTTGACGATTGCGGCCGTATGCCCCCAGTAAAATTCGATCACACAAAACATTGACTAGCCTGGGAATCCCGCGCGTGCGCTTGAATATCCCGCGCACTACTGACGCCGGAAATAGCTCCCGGCCTGGCGCCAATCCAGCAACGCTTAGCCTGTGCTTGATATATGCGGAGGTCTCTTGCAGGTTGAGCGGTTCCAAGTTGTAGCGGGCAGTAATACGTTGGTTTAACTGGCGGAGCTCAGGCCGATTGAGCAACTCCACCAATTCGGGCTGACCGATAAGAATGATCTGTAACAGTTTGCGCGTATTGGTCTCCAGATTAGTCAGTAGGCGAATCTGCTCCAGTACGTCAAAGTCCAGGTGCTGGGCCTCGTCGATCATTAAGACGGTACTGCGGCCTTGTCGATGATTTTCCAGCAGATAGGCATGAAGCTTGTCAGTTAGCGTTTTGAGGGTTGGGTTGTGTGAGTCGTACTCAATATTTAGTTCATCGCATGCCGTGGCAAGAAGTTCCATGGCATTGAGTGCCGGGTTCAGGATAATCGCGATATCGGTATCCTGAGGTAGCTGCTCAAGCAGGCAGCGGTTGATCGTCGTTTTACCGGTCCCCACTTCTCCGGTCAGCAATATAAAGCCGCCACCGGCGCCCACTCCATACAACAAGTGGGCCAGGGCGTCTCGATGTCGAGCGCTCATAAACAAATAGCGGGGATTTACCGCAATCGAGAATGGAGCGTCGTTGAGGCCGAAATACTGATGGTACATGTGATCTTGTACTTCTGGGCACGTGATCGAAGCCTAACATTATGCCCAAGCCGAGTGAGCAATACTACGGTTCAAAAAAGGCTAGACAAACACAATAGTTGCCCTGTCCTGGCTTTAACGTTAGTTTGATTGGTCTCATCAGGCAATTACAACTCAAAGGCTAAAAATCATGAAAGCAGTCAAAATTATCGGCGGTATCGTATTGGTTCTGATCGCCGTTGTCGGCATCGGTGGGTACTTCCTGTGGAGCAATCTGGACGCGCTTGTTAAGGACATGATTGAGGATGTGGCCAGCGATGTAACGCAGACCGCGGTGCGCCTGGACAGCGTTGAGCTAGATCTCACCACTGGCAGGGGACAGCTGAATGGCCTAACCATCAAAAACCCCGACGGTTACACTAGCGAATACGCCCTTAAGCTCGAGACTGTTGTGGTTGAGATCGATCCCTCTAGCCTGCGCGATCCCGTCATTGTCATTTCCCAGGTTAAGATCGCAGGCGCAAAGCTAATAGCCGAGCAAAAAGGCAAGAACACCAATCTGGGAGAGCTACTGAAGAATATGGAGCAGGGTTCGGGTGGGACAGAACCTGCAGCAACTGAAGAACCTTCCTCGAAGGAAGTACGCTTGATGCTGAAGGAATTCGCTTTCGTCGACACCAAAGCCACGGTGATTTCAGAGCTTACAGAAACTCAATCAATCGACATTCCCGATATACGCCAGAGCAACATCGGTGATACCAAGACGGGCCTAACGCCGGACCAGCTAGCTCAGACGCTGCTGCGCAATATTGTAAACAAGGTACAAAAATCCGTTACGCGCTACCTTCGAGATCTCGGTGTCGACGCGGTTGAGAAGAAGTTAACAGAACAGTTGAAAGGGAAATTAAGTGCGGACGATATGTCCAAGGTCGAGGGGCTGAAAAATCTGTTCAAGCGAGATAAGTAGCGCAGATGTAAAGTGCCCGGGTGAACATTGGCAGTCGATGCAAAAGGTCACACGGGTACGATCTTTAATTACTGCGTCAGCGCCTCACCCATTTTTTTAAGGTCGACCGCTTCCTTTGCTTTTTCGGTATCCACTGCATCGACCACCTTTTCCATATCCACGCCATCGGTGCTCACGGCCTTGGTCAGTTTGCCTGTATCAACCGCTGCTGCGGCTTTATCTGTATCCACTGCCTCAGCTAATTTCCCGAGGTCTTGAGCCGAAATTGCGCCGGCAAGGGGTAGAGAAACAGCGATCGCCAAAAGTGTGTTTCCAATTTTCATAGTAGAGCTCCAAGGTTGCAGTCAATGGCCCGCACCGGGGCGTGCCAATGACGAGGACCTGAAATAGGTCCTCTGATTTCCGGCAATAGTGTAGACCTTTTCCACAGAATTTCCTGTCTACCCCTCAAGTATTTTTCTCATATCTAACGACTTTCCAGGGATATTCAGCTTTCGTTCAGCTTCGCTTGCGTACTATCTCATAACACCAGTAACACAGTGCGGACAGTACTCACACACAAAGGACACAGGGTATGAAGACGGGGATCGACTTGAGCTTGGAAGAAATAGGAGCCTTGGAACAATTGATGCAAAAAGCAAGCGTGACTCTGCAACAGGCAGTGAACAACGGCTATCGCCCGGAGTTTTCACAGGATCTGGAGTTATACGCTGGCATTCGCAAGAAACTGGGGAGGAAACCTGAAGTAAATCATCACCGACCCGCGTGATAGACCCTTCAAAACCCGCAAAGGCAGTGCACCGCAGGCTCTACGACATTATTGAGTCATCGAAAAAATTACGCTCTAGGCGCTGACTTGGCAGCGTTCAGACAGTTCACAGTTATATCAGCTGGCCGCAACATCAGCGGTACAATTAGGGCATTTCGTTGCTTTGAGCGAAATACTGCTGCAACAGAACTCACAGTCCTTAGTCGTCACTTCTTCGGGCTCTTCATCTGCCTGCATTTTGTTAATGCTTTGGATCAATAAAAATACGGCAAAGGCAACAATCAGAAAACTGATGATAGCGTTAATGAATATCCCGTAGCCTATAGTCACCGCACCTGCTTCTTGAGCCATCGCCATAGTTGAATACGGCCCGGCTACAGCGCCTTCTTTGAGCGTCACAAACAAATCGGAGAAATCGACGCCGCCGAGCAGCAAGCCGACAGGAGGCATAATCACATCAGAAACCAGGCTCTTCACAATAGTCCCAAATGCACCACCGATGATAATACCGACAGCCATATCGACCACATTTCCGCGCATCGCGAACTTCTTAAATTCACCTAACATACGTTTTTCCTTTTGTTATTTGTATGGAAAATATAGATTCAGGAGTCAATTCGAGAATCAGAATTGGCTCTTATCATAGTCCAATTACTTACAATTGCACAGCTAGCCACGATCCTTTTACAATGTGCTAAGCACCCCACAACCCTTTTTGGGGCGTCGTCAACCTCTAGGGTTTATGGTCGCTTACCGCGCCGCCAATCCCAGGGAGGAACCGGGTTAGCGCCCGACCACAGGCCCAATTTGTTGAGTTTGGCAAACTGCTCGGCAGCCTTTAGTTCACGATTTGCCGATGCATAATGCCGATACCACCAAGCGTGACCGTTTTTAACCATCTCGAGATTAATATTAGTCTCATTCCAATACACGATCCCCACGGTTCGTCCGAGACGATCCACATCTTTGACCAAGATGCCCACGGTTTCATCGGCCAGAAGCTCCTTTAAGGCAACGGAGGCGGCGCTGCCGTGGGGCTGGTCGTACTCGGGAGTATCAATGCCATAGAAACGAATGCTGTGTTGTTGTTTGTTGGCATCCAGAACAGAAATTGTATCGCCATCAGCGACTCGCACTACGCGACCCGTTAAGTCGAACCGAGTGGGAACACCCTCTTTAGGCAGCAGATCATTGAGTTTCTGCGCTCCCTGGCGCCAACCCGCTTCTGGCCGGGCAATATATTCTTTAGCCCTGGACTGTGCCCGGTGGTAGGCGTCTGAGACTTGCTCAAGTGAGCTAGGCAGCCCGTATTGATAAACGCAAAAAACGAGCACAGCAAGCATGGCAACACCGGCTCGCTTTAGCCTCGCGCCTGATTTCGAATTACTTTTTTTTAGCACTGGAAAAATGTCTGCCTAGACAACCGAGGATGCTGACACCTTGTTGACATAGGTGATTGGCGAGTGGATCAATGGCCAGACGCAATCAGTCTAGGGCGTTACAGGATCTTCTCCGGCAGCCGAAGTATCCAGTTCAGCGTCGTCGGGCTTATCACCAGCTGCCTTACGCTGACGCTTTTCTTCTTTTTTCTTCTTTTTGGCGAGTTCTTTTTGTCTTTTTTCAAAGGAGTAGTTCGGCTTTGCCATTGGACGTCTCTCTTAATTTTATATCGATGCGGGTTGAGGCGCCCAGAATACGACATCTGCGAAAAAATTGCGCTGTTCTTAACATCGCATTCTCCTGGGATATCGGTGGAGATGGTTTACGCAGTCGCGCTGAGCTTCGCGCTCAACAGCAGTTCCAAGCGACTATCCGACAAAAGTACGCTGCGATCAAAGTTAAAACAGTTGAGTAGATTTCTCAGCTTACTCTGAGGATGAGGCGCGTATCCGGGCAATATCGACGTGCGGGCTCTGACATTGAGGGCATCCAAATCTTTAATTCCGTAAAGCTGACCGCCTTGGCCGGCTTTTAAATTGTAGACCGCAAATACATGGGCAGCACTTGCCGCGTGCAAATAGGGCTTCAAGGCTTTGAGAAAGGCCGCAATAGCGTCACTGCCAAGGAAATTGAATACATCCCAGAATAGGCAGATATCCAGACGTGTTTCCTCAGGCAGATCAAGAAGTGCACTAAACTGCTGTTCCAAGGTGGGGCCATCTTCGGCCTCCAGGATCGGCAGAGCGGAGAACACATCAATAAAAAACAGTTTACAGCGATATCGAGAAAAGAACTCAACCGTTTCGGGCAATGCAGGGCCCACGTGAAGCACGGTTAAACGACTGTCCGCGTTACAGTGCTCGAACATCGAGGATAACAGTTTGGAAGACTGTGTCGCTGTCATGGTGATGCTCTTCCTGATGTGCCGCATCAGGGCGGCACCTTAGCAAAGTCGCTAGCCGCGTTTCAGGTCAAAAGAGGCGGCACTATCCGCAGCACTTGAAACTCCAGATGGCTTTTCCGGTGCCAAAGAAACCTTCTTTGCCGCACCTTCACCGGGATCCATGTCAATACTGCCCTTGAATATCGCGCCATCTTCCAGCGTAACCCGAGGTGCCACTATATTACCCTTAACATTCCCGGATTTTGATATAACCACTTTCTCGATTCCGGAAATATCACCCGCTACCTCGCCTTCGATGTTAACTATCTTGGCATTGATATCGGCTTTTACTCGACCTGAAGGCCCGACCGAAACGACATTCGATTTTAAATCGATGGTGCCCTCAACCTTACCTTCAATGACGAGATCTTCATCACCGGTAACAGTGCCTTTAATTACAATACTGGATCCAATCATTGCGTCACTCCTCGCAGATGCAATACCCGAACTAACGGGAACAGAGGGGGATTGCGTAATAGCGGGTTCAGTGGCTGTGAGAACCGCTGGTTTATTTTTGTTACGTTCAAACATCTTGTTAGCCACCTTATGCAAACGTGGGCCGATAATCCTACCAGCGTGTATTCACTTTCTCCAGCGAGTAACACCCAAGTGGTAATAATGGCAATTAGCTTCAATGATCGACACTGGCGAGGGTCTCCAGCGCCTCATCGCACCAGCGCAAAAACTGTTCTCCGTGAGTCACACCAGCAGTTAGAGCGAGATACACCCCTTTGCGTCGAATCGATAGGGATTGGGGGTCGTCATAGTGACGGCGCCGAATGCGCTCGTACAGATACAGCCGCCCCATCATCATCTCGCGGCGATGCTCCAGTTCAGCGACCAGGTGAGCGACGTTGTCATGGTTCAGGTTATACATTTTGACCAGCAGATCGTCCTTCGCATCCTGCACCTTACTAGGGCCATACACCCATTCATCAAGCGCCTTGGCCCCTTTAGCAGTGAGGGTATACACGATTTTACTGGGCTTGCCCTCTTGCGGAACCGTTTCTGAAGAGAGCAATTTTTTGTCGGCGAGTTTGCGTAACTCCTGATAGATCTGCTGGTGAGATGCTCGCCAAAAGAATCCAAGCGAGCTGTCGAAGGATTTCGCCAGCTCATAACCTGACATCGCATCTTCCAATAAAGCGGTCATGATTGCATGCTGCAATGCCATTGCCATTACCCCTAGGTTGCGACTTCGTCATGTTGACACTCGTCCCAGCATAGCTAGGAACTCTCGATCGCGTCGGATTTAGGGCAAATAATTGCACATTTTACTTTTTTATGCAATTATTTGCATATGGCTTCAAAAGCTAGCACTATGCAACCCGAAAAACCCATCAGGAGGTACCAATGTCCTTACCAGAATCACTGCAAAGTAGGCTCTCAATCCCCGCTGTGGCCGCCCCACTATTTATTATTTCCAACCCCGACCTGGTGATAGCCCAGTGCAAAGCAGGCGTAATCGGTTCTTTCCCTTCCCTGAATGCACGCCCTGCTGAGAATCTGGAAATTTGGCTTCAGCAGATTACGCAGGAGCTTGATGAATACAATACAGCTCATCCAGAGAAACCCGCAGCCCCCTTTGCCGTCAACCAGATTGTGCACAACTCTAACGACAGGCTAGAACACGACTTGGAGATGTGCGTTAAATACAAAGTACCCATCGTGATCACCTCTCTCGGTGCCAAAACTTTCGTTAACGACGCCGTACATTCATACGGGGGACTGGTGTTTCACGATGTCATCAATGATCGCTTCGCCAGAAAAGCCGTAGAAAAAGGAGCGGATGGTTTGATCGCCGTCGCCGCAGGCGCGGGCGGGCATGCCGGAGCAGTATCACCCT
>JBLGAR010000064.1:0-27194 GCA_047612385.1 Cryomorphaceae bacterium
TAGGTATGCGCTCGCATGTCGCTGGCGTTCCCAACATAGATGTGAAAGAACTCATCGATCGCAAGCAGCTGCGCTTTATGGGCGACGCTGCATCCTTTGCGTACATTTCTATGCAACAGGCCATCGCCGACGCAGGGCTGGAAGAGTCTGACGTATCAAATGTCAGAACGGGAGTAATCGCGGGTTCGGGAGGAGCATCCTCGTCCAGCCAAACAGAAGCCGCAGACATTCTCCGAGAAAAAGGTATCCGTCGGGTTGGACCCTATCGAGTCACGCAGACTATGGGCAGCACTGTTTCGGCGTGTTTGGCGACACCTTTCAAGATCAAGGGTGTTAACTACTCAATCTCTTCAGCTTGTTCGACTAGCGCACACTGTATTGGCAACGCCATGGAGCAGATACAGCTAAACAAACAAGATATCGTATTCGCCGGCGGCGGCGAAGAGCTGCATTGGACTTTGAGTAGTCTGTTCGACGCAATGGGCGCCCTCTCCACCAAATACAACGATACACCAGAGCGCGCTTCGCGAGCCTATGATGCCGACAGAGACGGCTTCGTCATTGCCGGCGGTGGGGGCATGTTGGTATTGGAGGAACTCGAACACGCCAAGGCGCGCTGCGCAAAAATCTATGCAGAACTCGTAGGCTATGGCGCGACCTCGGACGGCTACGACATGGTCTCACCCTCAGGGGAAGGCGCAGTACGCTGCATGCAGCAGGCCCTGGCAACAGTGGACGGTCCGGTTGACTACATCAACGCCCATGGCACCAGCACTCCAGCGGGAGATATGCAGGAGTTAAAGGCCGTTAAATCGGCCTACGAAACTAAAGAGCACATACCGATTATTGGCTCAACCAAATCCCTGTCCGGGCACTCACTGGGTGCGGCAGGTGTCCAGGAAGCCATCTACAGCCTGCTCATGCAGCAAGCTGGATTCATCGCAGCGTCTGCCAATATCGAGAATCTTGATCCCGAAGCGGGGTCTCTACCCATCGCCATCTCACGCCATGAAAATATGGATTTACAACGAGTTATGTCGAATAGCTTTGGCTTCGGCGGAACCAACGCTTCTCTGGTTTTCCAAAAGTACTCTGCCTAGCCTACTCGCTGGCCAACTTCCCATTGGAGGGCTATTCTCCAAGCAGGGTAATCGGCCAGTGAGATAAGCAGTGAAGAACAAACACTATCAGAAGCAGTTGCGTAAACTCCAAGCGGAGTTGGTCGCGGTACAACAGTGGGTCAAAGATACCGGCCAAAGAATCATCATCGTATTTGAGGGACGCGATGCAGCCGGCAAAGGCGGCATGATCAAGGCAATCACAAAACGCGTCAGCCCAAGAGTCTTCAGAGTACTGGCACTACCAGCTCCCAGCGACCGGGAGAAATCTCAGCTTTACTACCAGCGATACATCAGCCAGTTTCCCGCTGGTGGAGAAGTCGTTATCTTCGATCGCAGCTGGTACAACCGAGCGGGAGTTGAACCCGTGATGGGGTTTTGTACTGACGAGCAGACAACACAGTTTCTACTAAACACACCTGATTTAGAGCGCGAGCTGGTAAGCGACGGAATTATCCTGCTCAAGTACTGGTTGGAAGTGGGCAATGAAGAGCAGGAAAAAAGATTTCAGGACAGAATTTCTCGAAAAGACAAGCGCTGGAAACTTAGCGGTATCGATCTCGAAGCAAGACGCCGATGGTATGCATTCTCGCGCGCAAGAGATCGTATGTTAGACGCCACGGATACACCACAGTGCCCATGGAATATCGTTCGCACCGACGACAAGAAATTAGCCCACCTAAATTGTATATCGCACCTGCTTGGCCAAATCCCCTATAAGCCACTAGAAGACTCTCCGATTGAGTTACCCCAAAGAGATCAATCGGATCGCTATGACGACAAGAAATCAATGGAGAACAGAAATTACGTCCCGGACCCATTTACCTAACAAAAATAAATCACAGTGCATAACTTGCTGAAACTGCGCGATGAAAGGTGTGATGGTCAGAGCTAATCGAACCGCAATCAACTCTGGAGGGAAATACATCGACAGCACCGGTGTGAGCTCTCTGAATCATCTCAGTTGGACCAGGGGAGGCTTGGTAGCGGTAAACGATCGCTGCCACTGCCAGGTGAGCGAGACAGGAAGCAGTGGGTTTCTGATATTTCTCATGAAGTACGCACACTTCTAGCGGTGATACGCGGCCAAACTGAACATCGAAACAGCCATCGTAGGGTAATTTGTTTCGATAACCTTTGATGAAAGCGCTCCCGGAGTCGATGAAAACAATTCGTACCTTCTGTTCAAACGCCTTTTTAGAATCGAAAAGTCGCGTGGTCGCCAGGGTGAAGGCGATTCGACGCCACCTTTAACCGACTCGGCTAAATCAAACCCTCATAGAAGTCGACAACCGTGGTTTGAAAGTCTTTGCGAAGGGCAGCGATACTGAATTGACGGTTGTAGCGTTTCAGCTATTAAGTCTTCTTTATAATGAGCAGGGTAGGACTTTTTCGAGGGAACAAATTATGTCAGGAATTTACCGGATAGCGATGTTATCTTTCCCGTGTATGGCGCAGGTTATAAACACGAACCTCCCGCCTAGCCCTCTATTGCGACGTATGTCGCTTTAGAAATTTGTCGAAAAGCCTGCCCGCTTCTTTTTCAATCTTGCGCTCAACCTCCTGGGTGGCCATTTGTTTGATAATTTTCTGGCTGTCTACACTGCACCATTTGCCGGGGTCACCAGTGATAATACCGGCGCAATTCACCGGCCACAGAATACCTGACAAGCGTTTATTTATCCTGCAGGCTGGATCCACGGTAGCCAAGTCTTCTGACAGAGCAGCGCTAAAAGTCGCCTCAAATTCTTGTGATAGAAATTTTAGCGACCCCGACCCGGAAAGCTTCAAATGTTCTAATTCCGCCAGTAGCGAACTCATTTGCAACGTGCCATCGCTAACTTTCATTTGCAACGACAAGGCTTCAAATTGAGTACTTTCAGGAAGCTCGGCGGCCAGAACCTCACGATTGCTCAGAGCTACCGCTTCACACAGCATTTTTTCGACACCCATGTTGCCGAGCTCCGCCTTTCGGGTGATCACGTTAATCGGGCCCGTCATTACCTCAATCAATTGATTGCTAGTGCGCCCACTACTTTTTAACGCCCACTCCAAATCTGCCTCACCGTTTGCAATAGGGGCAGCGTTCACAGCCTCCAACGCTTTTGAAATCTGCATTCCAGACAAGCCACCGCTGGTGCTGAGGGTTGCATTATTGTGCTTGGCATCAAAGATCGCCGTCATGTCCAGCTTGCCCCCATGGAGTCTACCTGTCAGCCTATTGAGCTTAACGACACCCTCTAAAGCCCGAAGCTTTACATTAACGTTTTCTAAAATGTGACCCGCGAAAACCGCCTTGTCGATGGATAGCGCAGCTCGAGTGTCAATTGCTCGAATGACGTCCAGTGGAAAAGCTTGCTCACCCGCCGTTGGTTTGGGCGAACCTGAATTACTGGGGACCGCGTTGCTATCCGTTTTGTGTGTCGCCGTCGCTTTCGGTACCGCGAGAGCCAACAAAGCGGGATCAAATTGGTTTAGATGCAGCTTCGCTTCGATTTGGGGCGATTCGAAACTCGCATAGCGCAGAGAGCCCTCACCCAGAGTATCTCCCAGGGCAATTTCCACCTGTAAATCTGCCACCTGTTTAACCAGGTCTACCTCACCCTGAGCTTTCAGGCTCAAGGAACTCTCAAGTGCTCCACTAATGCTGACCGCCAGGGACCCAAGCGTAAGCAAGTGGCTTTGACTGTCTACCTGAATTTTTCCACTAGCGCTCACCGCAATCGGTGTTGCATCTTCGTCTAAACCCAAAAGAGCTCTCAGCTCGATGTGTATGGGCTGGTTATCGAGGTTGAGATCTATGGCCTCCAGTTTGGTAATTTCGACACTGGAGCGCTCTCCGGTTTCATAAGAAATGGTTTCCAAAACGGAGTCGCTGAGCAGAAGCCGCTGCACATTCAACGCCAGAGGGATCGCTAAAATAGACTTTCCACCCTGAAGCTCTTCGCCTTTTTCAATCTCAAGGCGTCGTTCAGGGTAATAGGCATCCAGCTGGGCATCACTCAGTTCGCTCGTGTCCTGAGCCGGCGCAGCAGGCGCCGATCGCACACTCATCATTAAACCGTCTACGATGATTTCTTCGACTTCTGCGTTACCAGAAAACACAGGCCATAGCTCCAAACCAATTGCCAAAGAGCGAGCAGTCGCGCTAATAGATTGCTCACCCGGAAATTCGATAACGGCATCCCCGAGGTCTACGGCAATTGAGGGGAAGATGGAGAAATTTGCATCGCCATTTACAACCAGGGTGGCACCCGTCTTTTCCTTAATTGCCTTGGATGCTAAGTCCAACACTTGCCGCTCACTGACCAGAAGTGGCAACAACAGCGCGGCAGCAACTAGCAAGATCAAAGGAACCGCGATCAAGATCACTACAAATCTGGCCACAACAACTCCTCACTAATAAAGCCCGTTAGCAAAAACTAATACTAGCAGCCATAGAGGAAACGACTAGCGAATCAATTCTGCGAGTGAAATGACCTCCAATTGATCGCCAATTTTGACCCTCTGGTTGATAGGGATAACGGCCAAAGCATTGGAGTGACTGACCGAACTCAATACTCCAGAACTCTGATTGTCATAGGGGCTGGCGAGCAGACCTTCATCAGTATTGGTCAACTGAACGCGCAGATATTCCTGACGCCCACCCGGTTTCGATCTGGTAAACCCAGCCCGGGCTGTCAA
This sequence comes from Cryomorphaceae bacterium, assembly GCA_047612385.1. Classification (GTDB taxonomy): domain Bacteria; phylum Pseudomonadota; class Gammaproteobacteria; order Pseudomonadales; family Halieaceae; genus JBALVT01. The sequence goes on from JBLGAR010000064.1 coordinate 4,803, forward strand.
TTTAGGCGCTCGTGTCTCACGTACCCCTTGAAGCATCTTCAAATAGGGCCGGGCAATGATGCAGAAAGTGACGAATACAGAAGTCGGGTTTCCTGGCAGGCCAATAAACGGAGTGTCTCCTATACGACCAAAGGCAAGCGGCTTCCCGGGCTTCATCGCCAGCTTCCACAAATCGAGCTTGCCCAGGCGCTCAACTTGGCCTTTTACATGATCTTCCTCACCGACCGACACTCCACCGGAGCTAATAATACAGTCGGCCGATTCCGCGGCGTTTTGTAAGGCCAAGCCTGTGGCTTGAGGGTCGTCGGGAATAATTCCGCCATCAACCACTTCGAAGTTCATATTTTGTAGCAAGCCGGCTAGCGTATAGCGGTTAGAGTTGTAAAGCTGGCCAGGCTCCAATGCGCCAGTGCCTGGTTCTATCAGTTCATCTCCGGTGGACATGATAGCGACTCGCAGAGGCCGGAATACGACCACCTCGCTCGCACCAATTGAAGCCAGTAAACCAAGATCCTGGGGCAACAAAATTTTACCTGCCGTTAATATCAATTCGCCTTGGCCTATATCCTGACCCCGGGGTCTGATATTTTGACCCGCAACTACCTCGCCTTGGACAGACACACCGCTGGCATCTTCTTTGCAATTTTCCTGCATAACCACTGCGTCTGCACCTTGCGGAATTTCTGCACCAGTGAAAATACGTGCCGCGGTACCCTCTTCCAAAAAAGTGCCCACGGAGCCAGCGGGTATTCTTTGGCTGACCGGTAGAGCATGTCCGACCTCAGCCGCCCGAACGGCGTAGCCGTCCATAGCACTATTATCATTGGGCGGAACAGCGATTGGCGAAATCACATCCTCAGCCAAGACACATCCTAAAGCACTAATAAGAGACCGGGTGACTACCGAAGGTCTCGTATCGACACTCGCCAATATTCGATCTAAGGCCTCATCAACCGGCAACAATCCACTCAAGCTGTTTGCCCTTGAATATTCATCACGCCGACAAAGTTGCAGGGGCGAAAACTACTGTCCAACTGGTCGCGTATAACCCCTTCCCAGGCCGTACGGCAGGCTCCAGTCGAGCCGGGCATGCAGAATACAACCGTATTGTTGGCAAAGCCTGCTAGCGCTCTGGATTGAATGGTAGAAGAGCCTATCTCTTGAAATGAAACCGAACGAAAAAGCTCTCCGAAGCCCTCTATTTCCTTGTCGAAAAGTGGTCGCACCGCCTCGGGGGTAGAATCCCGCCCAGAGAATCCGGTACCGCCGGTTATCAGTACCGCGTTGATGTCCTCAGAGGCGATCCATTTCGCCAACACCGCTCGAATCTGGTAGACATCATCAATAACGATGTGTTTTTCCACAACTCTATGCGTCGCAGATTCGGCGGCGGAGACGAGGAAATGCCCCGATGTATCATCTGCTTCTGATCGCGTATCTGAAACAGTCATCACGGCGATCGCCAGTGACTGTGGCGTTTGATCTGTCGCTTTAGACATTGCCAATGCTCCCTCTATTTTTGGGATTTAAAGTAAAGTTTTACGGTCTCTGAGACAAAGCCTCGCCAGGGGTTTTGCTTGATAGCAAAGGTATTACGTAAACGGGAACAATCCAGAGATCGATTAAGCTTTTGCTTTTCCTGCTCTGGACGCAGCAGCTCCACGGCATCGGACGGAAACTCTGAGAACTGCGATGCACAAGCTAGCAAGACTTCAGAGAACTGATAGCAATCGGTCGTATCAGAGCTACAGTAGTGATAAGTGCCCCAGGATTCCGCGCCCGTGCTGAATTGGTCCAGCAAACCCGAAGCCACTCTCGCCGCGTCGTCCGCCGCCACCGGACATCCGCTAAGATGATCTTCCAGCATCAGATGACCACCTTCGCGAAATGTATTAATCATATGGGTAAGAACATTCAACCCGCGATGGGAGAAAACCGGGCCGAGTCGCAAGATTAAGTGCTGGTCGCAATGCTCCGCTACGAAAGCCTCAGCACCACGCAGCAACTTACCCAGACCTTCTTCATTGTCGGGAGCATCGTCTTCACTGTATAGATGTTCCTGAGCTCCGCTGAACACTCTCGCAGTGGATAGATACAGATAAGCCATCTTACTTTTTTGGCAGGACTTTGCGACCCATTGTGTTCTGTTCAGATCCTGATCAAAGATCCTGTCACCGCTATCGGCTGCTGCCTGTATTCGAGTGTCAACCACAAACTCACAAGAAGCTCTGACGAGAGCCTTCTTGGTACGCCTTTCACTCTTCCAGCGACAATCGGCCAAGGGCAAAGTCTCGACATGCCTACCTCGTCGCAACAGGAACTCCTGCAACGCTCTCCCGACCGGAGTGTCTGACCCTAAGAGAAGTACACGCACTGCTGGATTATTCCCGATGTTCGCTGATCACGCGCGAACACACACTTTTCGCGCGGTTCCTAAAATTTTCGCACTATCCCTAGAAAGGGATATCGTCATTGAAATCCCCAAAATCTCCGCTGGGAGCACCACCACCTGAAGGCACACCTTGAGGGCCCGCAGACTGCTGGCCACCTTGTTGCTGGCCACCTTGTTGGCTACCAGAGGGAGCCGACCCGGCTTGATTGTACTCATTCTGCGCTTGATAACCGCCATCGGATTGCCCGGCACCGCGACTGTCCAGCATTTGCATTTCAGCCGCCACAATCTCTGTAGAGTAACGATCCTGCCCTGATGTTTTGTCCTGCCACTTGCGCGTACGCAGTGAACCCTCAAGGTAAACCTTAGACCCCTTGCGCAAATATTCATTGGCAATTTCAGCCAGCCGATTGAAGAACACGACTCTGTGCCACTCGGTCCGCTCCTGGGGCTGCCCAGATTGCTTGTCTTTCCAGGACTCTGACGTGGCCACAGTAATGTTTGTGACCGCACCGCCTGATGGCAAGAAACGAGATTCTGGGTCGTTACCTAAGTTGCCGACCAGAATGACTTTGTTCACACCCCGTGAAGCCATAAAAATTCCTCATTAACAGTAGATCAAAAGCTGGATAAAAAGACAAATATCTAACACAAGACTATAACAACACAGGCTGTTAATTGCGACAGCATTGGCCGCCAAAGTTGATCAAATAGCGCATGGAAGATCGGTCAAAAAAAAGGGATGTTACGCACTTGATTGGCACTGCGCGCCAGTGGTTCACGTATTAGTCCGATGATGAATCAACCGCTGTGTTCGAAAACCCAGAGGCCGGCCCAGTGATCAAGAGCCAAATAATCGCCAGCAGAGCACACACCCAAAACAGCATTTGCGCAGATCCGATTTGCAATATCAACCCACCCACAGCACCACCGGCGAAGGCGCCCAGAAACTGACAAGTTGAGTAAGCCCCCATCGCAGCACCTCTGCCATCGGCGTGCACCATTTTGCTTACCAGAGATGGCAAGGTTGCCTCTAGATAGTTAAAGCCAGTAAAAAACAACCACAATCCCAAATAAAGAGCAGCTTCCATCTGGATCAAACCCATAAACATAACAGCGATCAGAACCAGAGCTATACCCAATCGAAACATTTGCCGGGGTTTGGCTCCGCGCTCGGCTACTCTCATCATAGGCAACATACTAAGCACCGACAGCGTCAGTGCCATCAAGTAAATTTTCCAATGTTGTTCTCTAAAAACTCCAGCATTCGATTCTAAAAGGGCAGGAATAACTAAAAAGCAGGCCATGAGGATAAAGTGAAGAGTAAATACACCAAAATTGAGTCTAGCCAATCTCGCGTCAAAAAAACTTCGACCCAGCAGACTGGGTCTCGCACCAACACTGTTGTGAGGCGCAGGCCTAATAGAAGGAGTAGGCACTGCAAAATAAACCAACACCATGCCCGCACCAGCCAAGCCCACCGTCAGGTAAAACACTGCGGCCAAGCCTCCAGCTCCAGCGACCAGCGGACCAAGTACCAAAGCGACAGCAAAGGACAAGCCAATACTCATTCCCACCACTGCCATTGCTTTAGTTCGCTGCTCCTCGCTAGTCAGATCAGCAAGTAAAGCCATGATGGTACCTGCGATTGCACCTGCCCCTTGCAGCGCACGACCCAGCACAATTCCCCACAGACTTTCAGACATAGCCGCAACCAAACTGCCAACTGCAAACATTAGCAACCCACCCAGAATTACCGGCTTGCGTCCGACGCGGTCTGACAGCCAGCCCAAGGGAATTTGCAGCAGCGCCTGGCTGAGACCATAGATACCCAATGCCAAACCGATCATTGTTGGACTGGCGTCAGGAAAATCACCGGCATAAAGCGCCAGCAGAGGCAACACCATAAATAGCCCGAGCATACGAAAGCTATAAAGCATCGCAAGCGAGCTAACAGTGCGCCGTTCCAGCGCAGTCATGGGATTTTCAGTTATCACGAGAAATGGGTCATCCTAAATGCGCGCGCATCATAGCAGTTTCACGCGATTGACGGTATATGCGCCGGGCTAAACAAACTAAATTGTCATCTCCTTTGCCTAGGGACCACGGCGCGCCTATACTGCTCTGTTTTTCGCATTATTGCTGTATCAGGTGGCTCATGAAGACAATTCAGGTGCGCGGGGCGCGCACGCACAACCTCAAAAATATTGACCTCGACATACCCCGAGACAAGCTGGTGGTGATAACGGGCTTGTCAGGATCGGGGAAGTCTTCTCTGGCATTTGACACTCTGTACGCCGAGGGCCAACGACGCTACGTAGAATCTTTGTCTACATATGCACGGCAATTCCTGTCGATGATGGAAAAACCCGACATGGACCATATCGAAGGGCTGTCGCCTGCGATATCCATTGAGCAGAAATCTACCTCACACAACCCCCGCTCAACGGTCGGAACCATTACTGAAATATACGACTACTTGCGCCTGCTCTTTGCGCGAGTGGGTGAACCTCGCTGCCCGGATCACAACGTCAATCTAAGGGCACAAACGGTGTCACAGATGGTCGATACCGTCCTTGCACTCCCTGAGGACACCAAGTTAATGCTATTGGCGCCCGTGGTAAGGGATCGCAAAGGTGAACACCTACATATCTTTGAAGAATTACGAGCATCGGGATTCGTGCGAGCTCGAATCGATGGAATTGTCACAGATCTAGACGATGTACCTGAGCTGGATAAGAAAAAGAAACACAAGATTGAGGTGGTCGTGGATCGCTTCAAGGTGCGAGAAGACCTGGGGATCAGGCTGGCCGAGTCGTTTGAAACGGCATTGTCACTAACTGATGGACTGGCCGCCATAAGCTATATGGATGGAGGTCGCGAAGACGTCAGTTTCTCGGCGCGCTTTGCCTGTCCCAAGTGCGGTCATAGTATTGATGAACTTGAACCACGCTTGTTTTCATTCAACAACCCAGCGGGCGCCTGCAGTGGTTGTGATGGTTTAGGGGTTAAGCAGTATTTCGATCAAGAAAGAATAGTACTACACCCGGATTCCAGCCTAGCCGAAGGCGCAATCAGGGGCTGGGATCGTCGCAATGTGTATTACTTTCATATGCTGACTTCCCTGGCGAGCCATTACGAGTTTGATATCGACACTCCCTTTGACCAACTGAAGAAGAAGTATCAAAAAGTCATATTGACCGGCAGCGGCAAAGAAGAAATCGCTTTTTCCTACGTGAATGATCGCGGGGATGTGTTCAAGCGCACCCACACTTTCGAGGGCATCATACCCAACATGGAGCGCCGCTACAGAGATACGGACTCCCAGTCGGTACGGGAAGATCTGGCAAAATTCTTAGCGACACAATCCTGCCCTGACTGCGATGGCACCCGGCTGCGAAAAGACGCCCGCCATGTATTCATAGACGAAAGAAACTTGCCTAGCATTACGGAAATGGCCGTTGGTGAAGCACAGGACTATTTCGACAACCTGGTTCTGGAAGGCAGGCAAGGGAAAATTGCCGATAAGATACTTAAAGAACTTCGGGCCCGATATCGCTTCCTGGTAGATGTAGGACTTAACTATTTATCACTCAATAGGAGTGCCGAGACTCTGTCTGGAGGAGAGGCACAACGTATTCGCTTGGCCTCACAAATTGGAGCGGGGTTGGTGGGCGTGATGTACATACTGGATGAGCCATCGATCGGGCTTCACCAGCGAGATAATGAAAGATTGATTGGCACCCTCACGCACTTAAGGGATCTAGGGAATACCGTGATAGTGGTAGAGCACGATGAAGAGGCCATCCGTTGCGCGGATCACATTATTGATATTGGTCCTGGTGCTGGTGTTCACGGCGGCGAAATAATCGCCCAAGGTACACTAAATGACATTCTAAAAAATCCCAACTCCCTCACAGGCGCATATCTTTCGGGCCGCAAGAAAATTGAAGTCCCGACAAAGCGCACTGCCTACGACAAGAAGCGGCAGCTGATTCTGACCGGAGCCACCGGCAACAATTTACAGTCTGTTGACCTGGAACTTCCGATTGGACTCCTTACCTGCGTCACCGGAGTCTCGGGCTCTGGTAAATCAACACTGATCAACAGCACGCTTTATCCGTTAGCGGCTACTGAGCTCAATGGGGCGTCGACACTCACAGCCGCTCCGTACGACGATATTCAAGGCATGAACCACATCGACAAGTGTATCGACATCGACCAAAGCCCAATTGGCAGAACCCCCCGTTCCAATCCAGCGACTTACACGGGTATATTTACCCCTGTGCGCGAACTGTTTGCGGGCACGCAGGAAGCCCGATCCAGAGGCTATAAGCCAGGTCGATTCAGCTTCAACGTGAAAGGCGGCCGCTGTGAAGCCTGCCAAGGTGACGGCGTCACCAAAGTCGAAATGCATTTCCTACCAGACATTTACGTTCCCTGTGATATCTGCAAAGGCAAGCGCTACAATCGAGAGACCCTTGAGATCCGCTACAAGGGCAAGAATATCCATGAAGTACTTTCCATGACAGTCGAGGATGCCCTGACATTCTTCGAACCCGTACCTGCTATCCACCGCAAACTAGAAACACTAATGGATGTTGGTCTTTCCTATATAGGATTAGGACAGGCTGCAACCACCTTATCCGGCGGTGAAGCTCAGCGCGTCAAACTATCGAAGGAACTATCCAAAAGGGACACCGGCAACACCTTATACATATTGGACGAACCAACGACAGGTCTACATTTTGAAGACATTCTTTTACTACTAAAAGTTTTGCATCGACTGCGTGACCATGGCAACACCGTCGTAATTATTGAACATAATCTAGATGTTATAAAGACCGCTGACTGGGTGATTGATTTGGGACCTGAAGGTGGGAGCGGAGGTGGCTTAATTGTAGCCCAGGGAACACCAGAAAACGTCGCTAAGACGAAGGGCTCGCATACTGGCATGTTTTTAGCCCCGCTTCTCAAGAAAAAATCAGGCAAGCGCGCTGCATGATTTAGAAATACTCCCAAAAAACTAATACCATTACAACAGGCACAAAAAAGCCGGGCTACGGCCCGGCTTTTTTCCAAACTAGAAGAATTTAATCCTCTTCTACTTCGTCTATCTCAACCTGTGGTCGATCGACCAACTCAACATAGGCCATTGGAGCCTTGTCGCCAGTACGATAACCGCACTTCAAGATACGAATATAACCACCTGGACGCTCCTGATAACGCGGACCCAGCTCTGTAAACAGTTTGCCGACTACAGCTTTGTCACGCACACGGTCGAAGGCCAGTCTGCGGTTAGCAACACTATCGGTCTTGGCTAAAGTAATTAAGGGCTCCGCGTAACCACGCAGCTCCTTGGCTTTAGGTACCGTTGTTCTTATCAACTCATGCTCAACCAGTGAGGCGGTCATATTGCGAAACATGGCCTTACGGTGCGAACTATTTCTATTTAACTGACGTCCACTATGGCGATGGCGCATTTTATTAATCCTATACTTTCTGTGCTATCTCAGCACGGTAAACTGTTACTCGGGTTACTTGCTGTTTGTCGTAATATTAAACAGTAAGTACCCGGTCATCATTCTTAAGACTAGCCGGTGGCCAGTTGTCCAGGCGCATGCCTAATGACAACCCGCGAGATGCCAGCACATCCTTTATTTCTGTCAACGACTTCTTACCCAGATTCGGAGTCTTGAGAAGTTCTACTTCAGTACGCTGAACGAGGTCACCGATATAGTAAATATTCTCGGCTTTCAGGCAGTTGGCTGAACGAACTGTCAATTCAAGATCGTCGACTGGACGCAGAAGAATTGGGTCGACTTCATCTTCTTCCTCAACCGACTCAGCTTCAGATTCAGACTCAAGATCTACAAACACTGCCAACTGCTGCTGCAGTATAGTCGCTGCGCGTCGAATAGCTTCCTCAGGATCGATCGTACCGTTGGTTTCCAAATCCAAAACCAACTTATCGAGATCGGTGCGCTGCTCAACACGAGCTGCCTCAACTACGTAAGATACGCGGTGCACTGGAGAGAAAGACGCATCAAGCTGCAAGCGCCCAATTGAGCGAGTCTCTTCTTCCGGGTTTATTCTGGAATCTGCAGGAGAGTAACCACGGCCTCGGGCAATAGTCAGCTTCATACTGATTTCAGCAACGCCATTCAAATGGCAGATTACATGCTCGGGGTTGCGAATCTCAATATCGTGGTCGACCAGTATATCACCAGCCGTCACGGCTCCTGCACCTTTCTTGGTGAGTGTCAGCTCGGCTTCGTCCTTGCCGTTCATAACAAGAGCAACACCTTTCAGATTCAGCAGAATCTCAATGACGTCTTCTTGGACACCTTCAATCGCACTATACTCATGCAGAACGCCATCGATCTCTACTTCAGTGATCGCGCAACCAGGCATAGAAGACAGCAAGATACGACGCAAGGCGTTACCCAAGGTATGGCCAAAACCACGCTCGAGCGGCTCAAGGGTAACCTGCGCGCGCGTGCTATTCTTCTCATCGACTGTGATTACGCGGGGGGTCAAAAATTCGTTTACTGCACTCTGCATTTGGGCACCTGTATCTGTAGGTTATTCCGGAAGCGGATTACTTGGAGTAAAGTTCGACGATCAGACTTTCGTTGATCTCGGAAGACAGGTCCTGACGGTCAGGAACTGCTTTGAACACACCTTCCAGCTTCTCTGTATTTACTTCAATCCACTCGGGCTCGCCACGCTGGGCTGCCAGAGCCAATGCAGACTGCACTCGCAGCTGCTTCTTCGCTTTTTCACGCAGGGACACTACATCACCGGCTTTTACTTGGTAAGAGGCGATGTTTACAACAGTTCCATTAACGAGAATTGCTTTGTGGGCTACCAACTGACGAGATTCTGAGCGGGTAGCACCGAAGCCTATGCGATAAACAACGTTATCAAGGCGACTTTCCAAAAGTTGAAGCAGGTTCTCACCCGTCGCACCTTTGAGGCGAGCAGCTTCTTTGTAGTAGTTGCGAAATTGCTTCTCAAGCACGCCATAAATTCGACGGACTTTCTGTTTTTCGCGCAACTGAACACCGTAATCAGACAGTCGACCGCGACGGGCGCCGTGCTGGCCAGGAGCAGCCTCAAGTTTACATTTGCTATCGAGTGATCTCACTCCGCTTTTGAGAAACAAATCTGTTCCTTCACGACGGGAGAGCTTGCACTTTGGTCCAATATATCGAGCCATGTCTATTCTTCCTGTATGCGCTTGTCGTGGCGTTAGACGCGACGTTTCTTGGGTGGGCGACATCCATTGTGGGGTATCGGCGTTACATCAGTGATATTGCTGATTACGTAACCACAAGAGTTGAGAGCACGGACAGCAGACTCACGTCCTGGACCGGGTCCCTTCACCTGCACATCGAGATTCTTCAGACCGTACTCTTTAGCCGCTTCACCAGCACGCTCCGCAGCAACCTGCGCCGCAAATGGAGTACTTTTACGAGAGCCGCGAAATCCAGAACCGCCCGCTGTTGCCCAGCTGAGCGTATTTCCCTGTCGATCAGTGATTGTGACGATAGTATTGTTAAAAGACGCATGGACATGCGCAATGCCATCTACAACGGTCTTTGTGATCTTTTTACGAGTGCTTTTAGCACCTGGCTTAGCCATATTTTGTTCCTGATTTAATATCAACACTGCACAGTGGTGCAGCTACACTAAAAAGGATTCGCGGTACCCCTACATAAAGAGTAGGGGTGTTATTTGCGAATCGGCTTACGCGGTCCTTTGCGTGTACGAGCGTTAGTCTTGGTACGCTGTCCACGCAGGGGCAGGCCCTTGCGATGACGCATACCACGATTACAACCCAAATCCATCAACCGCTTGATGTTCATTGAGACTTCACGACGCAAATCACCTTCTACGCTCAAATCTCCAACACTAGTTCGCAATGCATCCATTTCCTGCTCGGTAAGCTCACCAATCTTGGTGTCTTCAGCAACACCTGTAGTGGCACACAGCTTCCTCGCCTGGGTTCGACCAACCCCAAAAATATAGGTCAAAGAGATAACAGCGTGTTTGTTATCTGGTATGTTGACGCCGGCAATACGAGCCATCCATCTTTCTCCAATTACTCAATTTGTCGCTACGCTAAACGTCCGGTTTCAACAATTTCGACTTTGTCGTTTTGTTGAGCGCGGCGCGAAAGGCGCAGCATTCTAGCGATATAGTTATCAAAAATCAACTGACATTTGCCACAAGCGGATACTCGCTGCAGTCGGCTGATAGCCTTTAGCCCTGACGCTGCTTGTGACGGGGATCTGACTCACAGATTACCCGGACCACACCTTTGCGACGGACCACTTTACAATTCCTACAAATACGCTTTACAGACGCACGTACTTTCATGTCGATCTCTCCAATTATCCAGCGGGTCTATTATCGACCGCGCCCGGAACCACCATAATTTTTCAAGTTGGCTTTCTTCATCACCGAATCATACTGGTGAGACATAAGGTGACTTTGCACCTGAGCCATAAAATCCATTACTACTACTACTACGATCAGCAATGAGGTGCCGCCCAAATAGAAGGGGACGTTCCACATAACGACCAAAAACTGCGGCATCAGACAAACTAGGGCGATGTAAGCCGCACCGAAGACAGTCAGCCGCGTAAGCACTCCGTCAATGTAATTGGCGGTTTGCTGTCCCGGACGGATACCCGGCACAAAGGCGCCTGATTTCTTCAAGTTATCAGCGACTTCAACCGGGTTGAACATCAACGCAGTATAAAAGAAGCAGAAAAATACAATGAACACAGTGAACAACAAGATATTCAGGGGCTGTCCAGGACCAATAGCAACAGCCATATCCTGTAACCAATCCGCATTGCCGGATGAACCAAACCACTGCGCAATCGATGCGGGAAACAGCAAGATACTACTGGCAAAAATAGCGGGGATAACGCCGGCCATATTCACTTTCAGAGGCAGATGAGAACTCTGCGCCTGATACATCTTGCGACCCTGCTGGCGCTTAGCATAGTTCACGGTAATTCGGCGCTGGCCACGCTCGATGAATACGATCAAATAGATAACCGCAATCGCCAATGCCAACACGAACAACAACACCAGAATATTTAACTCGCCCTGCCTTGCTTGCTCCAGTGACTGACCGATAGCCGACGGCAGCCCAGCGACAATACCTGCGAAGATCAGCAATGAAATGCCGTTCCCTACCCCTTTTTCGGTAATCTGCTCACCCAGCCACATCATAAAAACGGCGCCGGTAACCAATGAGGTAATTGCGATGACATAGAAGACAATAGACGTATCAAACGCCAAACCCTGACTTGCCATACCCGCAGTCATTCCGGACGCCTGCACGATAGCCAATACAACAGTAAGATATCGTGTGTACTGACTAATCTTACGCCGCCCAGACTCGCCTTCTTTTTTGAGCGCTTCCAGCTGCGGCGTAACCGCTGACATCAACTGCATAATAATAGACGCAGAGATATACGGCATGATCCCTAACGCAAGGATACTCATGCGCTCTAACGCTCCACCGGAGAACATGTTCGCCAGACCCAATATGGTGCCCTGGTTCTGATTGAACAATGCGGCCAATTGAGCGGGATCTATTCCAGGCACAGGTATATGAGTGCCAATACGATAGACAATTATTGCCAATAAAACGAAACGAAGGCGAGCAAAAAGCTCGCCTAATCCTGATTTATTGATCGAAGGTAGCTGACCAGTAGCCATTTATTCCTCGATTTTCCCGCCAGCTTGTTCAATCGCTTCACGAGCACCTTTGGTCACTGCTAGACCCTTAACCGTGACTGCCTTCTTCAGCTCGCCCGAAAGAAAAACGCGGGCACGCGTAACATCCTGCTTAACCAAGTCAGCACTTTTCAGCGCCTCCAGGTCGATAACATCCGCTGTAACCGCATTCAGCTCGCCAAGGCGAACCTGTGCCGTCGTGCGAGAAACACGAGAGGTGAAACCATACTTAGGCAAACGCTTTTGCAAAGGCATCTGCCCGCCTTCAAAACCTGGACGCACAGAACCGCCGGAGCGAGACTTCTGGCCTTTGTGACCACGACCGGCTGTTTTGCCAGTGCCGCTGCCTATTCCGCGGCCTACACGCTTGGCATCTTTCTTAGAGCCTGGCGCGGGACTTAGGGTATTCAGTCGCATTACATCTGACATGATTTAATCCTCAACCCGTACTAAATAGTTCACTTTATTGATCATGCCACGGACAGAGGGAGTATCCTCAACCTCTACCGTGTGACCAATTCGACGCAGGCCCAAACCAGCAACACACGCCCTGTGATTCTTGAGGCGACCACTGCTGCTCTTGATCTGTGTAACTTTAATTTTTGCTGTAGCCATGACTAGCCAACCCGATAATTAATTCAAAATTTCTTCGACTGTTTTGCCGCGCTTTGCAGCCACTTCATCCGGAGCTGCCATGTCACGCAAACCGTTAAAGGTAGCGCGAACGACGTTGACCGGGTTTGTAGAGCCGTAGCACTTCGCCAAAACGTTGTGGACACCAGCGATTTCCAAGACAGCCCGCATAGCACCACCAGCAATTACGCCAGTACCTTCTGATGCAGGTTGCATGTAAATCTTGGAAGCTCCATGGCGAGCTTTAACCGGGTACTGAATCGTACCCTCGTTTAGCTCAACCTGAATCATGTTGCGACGCGCTGCTTCCATCGCTTTCTGGATAGCAACTGGTACCTCGCGAGCTTTGCCGCGTCCGAAACCGACTTTACCTTTGCCGTCACCAACAACCGACAACGCGGTAAAACCGAAAATACGCCCGCCTTTCACTACCTTCGCTACTCGGTTGACCTGAACCAGTTTTTCCTGGAGATCACCGTCTTGCTGCTGCTTTCTCTGATCGTTAAAAGCCATATTGATTTCCTAGAATTCCAGTCCACTTTCACGAGCAGCATCGGCGAGAGCCTTTATGCGTCCGTGATACTTATAACCGCCTCTATCGAAAGCCACTTTAGCGACACCGGCTGCTTTCGCACGCTCTGCTACCAGCTTACCAACTGCAGCGGCTGCTTCAGCGTTTCCAGTTTTTCCACTACGTAGGCTGCTGTCCAGTGTTGAAGCGCTGGCCAAAACCTTATCACCCTCAGGAGTAATCACCTGGGCGTAAATGTGTCGAGGAGTACGGTGCACACTCAGGCGCGTAGCGCCTAAGTCACGCATGCGGGCACGGGCACGACGAGCGCGACGCAACCTTGAATCATTTTTAGTACTCATATACTTACCTATTTCTTCTTGGCTTCTTTACGTCGGACGTGCTCGTCCGCGTAACGAATACCCTTACCTTTATACGGTTCCGGTGGGCGGAAGCTGCGAATAACTGCAGCAGCCTGTCCAACGGCCTGCTTGTCGATACCTGTAACAACCACTTCTGTTTGGGTGGGAGTGTCCACAGATACACCTTCGGGACATACATAGTCCACTGGATGGGAAAGACCCAACGTCAGGTTGACAGAATTACCGGAAGCTTTTGCACGATAACCAACACCGTTCAAGATTAGCTTCTTCTCCCAGCCTTCGCTGACGCCTTTAACCATATTGCTTACCAACGCGCGAGTAGTACCGGCCATAGCCTTAAACTTATCGCTGTCGTACGCAATGCGAAGAACGTTGTCATCCTGGCTTATCTGTATACCACTTACCAAAGAGAATTCCAGCTTCCCTTTACTACCTTTTACGGTGACGTCTTGACCACTTAAAGTGACCTCAACGCCGCTGGGCAGCTCTACCGGATTATTTGCGACTCTAGACATTTCAAATGCTCTCTAAATCAAATCAATTAGAAGACAGTGCAGAGCACTTCACCACCAACACCAGCAGCTCGGGCGGCACGTTCAGTCATTACACCCTTAGATGTTGAGACTATAGCGACTCCAAGACCATTGCGAACCAATGGCAATTCATCCTTATTTACATAGCGGCGCAAACTCGGACGGCTAATCCTGTCAATCTCTGCAATAACAGGCTTACCCTGGTAGTACTTCAACTCAATAGAAAGACGCGGCTTGCCCTCTTGCTCTGCAGCAGCAAACTCAGCAATGTAACCTTCATCTTTAAGCACTTTGGCTACAGCTACTTTTAACTTTGAACCCGGCATATCAACGTCAGGCTTACCAGCCATTTGCGCGTTGCGAATCCGGGTCAGCATATCTGCGATTGGATCTTGCATACTCATAATAAAATTCTCTTAAAAAAACCTACAGACACCTACCAGCTCGATTTAACCAAGCCCGGTACGTCACCGCGCATCGCTGCTTCACGCAATTTGTTACGGCATAAACCAAACTTTCGGTAAACACCGTGCGGACGGCCAGTTATCTGACAACGACGTCGCTGCCGTGATGGACTGGCGTTGCGCGGCATTTTTTGCAATGCAATCAGCGCTTCCCACTTGTCATCGTCTGAGGCATTTACGTCGCTAATGGTTGCTTTCACTGCAGCTCGCTTCTCAGCGTATTTTGCAACTGTACGAGCTCTTTTATGCTCGCGGGCAATCATAGATTTCTTAGCCATTAATAAAGCCTCTTAGCTTTTCAGTGGGAAGTTGAAAGCACGCAACAGAGCGCGACCTTCATCATCCGTGCGAGCAGATGTGGTAATAGTAATATCCATGCCTCTGAGGGCATCCACCTGATCGTAGTTAATTTCGGGGAAAATAATTTGCTCAGTCACGCCCATAGCGAAGTTGCCTCGGCCATCAAACGACTTGGCACTCACTCCGCGAAAATCGCGAATACGAGGGATAGCAATACTGATCAACCGATCCAAAAATTCATACATGCGCTCAGAACGCAATGTCACCTTGCAACCGATCGGCCAACCGTCACGCACTTTAAAGCCAGCGATCGACTTTCGCGCTTTGGTCACGACCGCTTTTTGGCCTGCAATTTTTTCCATTTCCGCGACGGCATTTTCTAGCACCTTCTTGTCGCCAAGCGCCTCACCGACTCCCATATTCAGGGTAATCTTAGTGATACGAGGAACTTCCATCACATTATTCAAACCAAGCTCTTCTTTCAGCTTGGGAGCCAGTTCGCTCTTGTACTTTTCTTTCAGCGTTGCCATGTCTAATACCCGTAAACTCGTTAAGCCTTTTGCTTAGGAGTCAATCGCCTCACCATTTGACTTGTAGATACGCACTTTTGTATCTCCGTCGATTTTAAATCCCACACGATCAGCCTTGCTGGTGGCGGAATTAAAAATCGCCACATTTGAAACCTGTATCGGCGCTTCTTTTTCCACAATACCGCCTTGAACGCCCATTTGGGGGTTTGGCTTAGTGTGCTTCTTGTTCATATTGATACCGGAAACAATCACTCGATTATCATCCAGTACTTTGCGAACTTTACCGCGCTTCCCCTTGTCCTTACCGGCCAGGATAATCACTTCATCTTCGCTTTTGATTTTTAACATCTTCTTTCCTCTCGACCCTGATCGCTCTATATAACTTCTGGCGCCAAAGAAACAATCTTCATAAACTTTTCGCCGCGCAGTTCTCTAGTCACTGGACCAAAGATGCGAGTGCCGATGGGGGCGTTCTGCGCGTTAAGCAAAACTGCCGCGTTATCATCGAACTTGATAGTAGAGCCATCATCCCGACGAATACCTTTCTTGGTACGTACGACTACCGCGGTCATTACCTGACCTTTTTTCACTTTGCCGCGAGGAATCGCTTCCTTAACGGTAACTTTGATCAAGTCACCTACGCGCGCATAACGACGATGAGAGCCGCCTAACACTTTAATACACATCACCCGGCGGGCGCCGCTATTGTCAGCGACTTCCAAATAAGACTGTGTCTGAATCATTCTCTACTCCAAAGCGCGACTATGGCCGCGATATCAACGCTTAAACCTGGACGGCGATCTCTACAACTTCCATCAATCTCCAGCTCTTGCTCTTTGAGATCGGACGAGTTTCAGCAACAGTAACGGTGTCGCCGATGCCACATTGATTGCTCTCATCATGAGCGTGAACTTTGGAAGAGCGAGTGATGTACTTACCGTATACAGGGTGCTTTACCCTACGCTCGATCATCACCGTAATCGTCTTGTCCATTTTGTTGCTGACAACCTTACCGGTTATCGTACGTGTACGCTTCTCTGTACCTGACATTATTAGTTACCTGCCTTTTGGCTCAACACAGTCTTCACGCGTGCAATATCGCGCTGAGTCTGCTGCAGCAAATGAGTTTGCCCCAACTGACCAGTGGCTTTCTGCATGCGAGTCTTAAACTGCTCTTCACGGAGAGTAAGCAGTTGCTTGTTCAGGTCCTCAACGGACATTTCACGCAATTCGCTAGCTTTCATTACATCACCGACCGTTTAACAAATGTTGTGGCAATCGGAATCTTGGCGGCAGCCAGTGCAAACGCTTCGCGCGCGAGCTCTTCAGACACACCTTGTACTTCATAAAGTACTTTTCCAGGCTGAATCTGGGCTACCCAGTATTCAACATTACCCTTACCTTTACCCTGACGCACTTCCAACGGCTTACCTGTAATAGGCTTGTCTGGAAAAACACGAATCCAGATCTTCCCACCACGTTTAATATGGCGAGTCATTGCACGTCTTGCTGCTTCGATCTGTCGAGCAGTGAGGCGACCGCGACCCGTTGCCTTCAAGCCGTATTCGCCGAAGCTAACCTTGCTGCCACGAAGTGCCAGACCGCGGTTACGCCCCTTCATCATTTTGCGAAATTTAGTACGCTTTGGTTGTAACATCTGCGTAACCCTTAATTAGTAGCTGTCTTCTTGGAACCAGTATCGGCCTGCTGCTCATCGCCGATAACTTCGCCCTTGAAAATCCAAACCTTCACACCAATAATTCCGTAAGTGGTTGAAGCCTCATAGGTTGCGTAGTCAATATCTGCACGCAAAGTGTGCAATGGCACTCGACCTTCGCGGTACCATTCACTTCGGGCAATTTCAGCTCCACCCAAACGCCCACCAACCTGTATCTTAATTCCCTGAGCACCCTGGCGCATCGCGTTTTGAACCACGCGCTTCATCGCACGACGGAACATCACTCTACGCTCAAGCTGTTGCGCAACATTCTGTGCAACCAATTTGGCGTCAAGATCTGGCTTGCGAATCTCCTCGATGTTGACGTGCACAGGCACACCCATCTTTTGAGTTAAGAGCTTCCGCAGGCTATCCACGTCTTCACCCTTCTTACCGATGACAATACCTGGTCGAGCCGTATGAATAGTAATACGCGCCGTCTGAGCCGGTCGCTCAATCACTATTCGGCTTACCGATGCATGATCCAGTGCCTTCTCAAGATACTTGCGCACCGACAAATCAGTAATCAGCTGCTTTGCATAATTCTTACTATCCGCGTACCAAACCGAAGTATGGTCTTTAACAATACCTAAACGGATACCGATAGGATGTACTTTCTGACCCATGTGGTCTTCTCCTAAACCTTAGTCTTCGCCGTCTGCGACTTTCACAGTAATATGACATGAACGCTTCAAAATGCGATCAGCTCGGCCCTTTGCTCGGGGACGAAGGCGCTTCATAGTCATACCTTCATCTACATAAATGCTGGACACTTTTAACTCATCCACGTCCGCACCTTCATTGTTTTCAGCATTCGCAATCGCAGAATCTAGTACCTTCTTAACGATGTGCGCAGCCTTTTTGGTACTGAACTCCAACACTGTAAGCGCATCTTCAACCGGCAATCCGCGCACCTGGTCAGCAACCAGACGAGCCTTTTGCGCCGCTATTTGTGCACCTTTCAATCTTGCTGAAACTTCCATTTTCTAAACCTCTAGTCTAATAATCAACCGCTTGCCTAAGGCTAGCGGCTGACTTTTTTGTCCACAATATGGCCGCGGAACGTGCGGGTTACCGCAAATTCACCCAGCTTGTGGCCAACCATGTCTTCGTTAATAGACACCGGTATATGTTGGCGACCGTTGTGAACTGCAATAGTCAGACCGACCATGTCGGGTGAAACCATCGAACGTCGAGACCAGGTCTTGATCGGTCTGCGATCATTCGCTGCTACAGCAGTTTCAACTTTCTTCATCAAGTGAAGGTCGATAAACGGACCTTTTTTTAGTGAACGCGGCACAATGTATCCCTCTAATCTCTTGGCTCAGCTATCGAGCTTATTTCTTACCACGACGACGTACGATCAAATTATCAGTACGCTTGTTTTTACGTGTCTTGTAACCTTTGGTTGGTGTTCCCCATGGGCTGACAGGATGACGACCACCGGAGGTACGACCTTCACCACCACCATGCGGGTGATCAACCGGGTTCATCGCAACACCGCGAACGGTAGGACGAACACCACGCCAGCGCGAGGCACCAGCCTTACCGAGCTTGCGCAGGCTGTGCTCTGAGTTGGACACTTCGCCCAAAGTTGCACGGCAATCGGATAACACTTTTCGCATCTCACCAGAGCGCAAGCGCAAGGTCGCATATTGACCTTCTCTTGCTACCACTTGTACTGATGTACCAGCGGAACGAGCTACTTGCGCGCCCTTGCCAGGCTTAAGCTCAATTGCGTGAACAACTGAACCCACTGGAATATTACGCAACGGTAAACAGTTACCCGTTTTAATGGGTGCCGCAGGACCAGACTGAAGAATATCACCAGCCTTTACGCCCCTTGGAGCGATAATATAGCGCCGCTCACCATCGGCGAACAACAATAAGGCAATGTTGGCCGTACGGTTTGGATCGTACTCAATACGCTCTACCGTAGCCGGAATACCGTCCTTAATGCGCTTGAAATCAATAATTCGGTAATGCTGCTTGTGTCCACCACCAATATGACGAGTAGTGATTCGACCATTGTTGTTCCGACCGCCATTTCTGGACTGCTTCTCCAACAAGGGCTTGTACGGTTCGCCTTTATGTAGATCGTCACTGACCACTCTTACAACGTGGCGGCGACCAGGTGAAGTGGGTTTACTCTTTACAATTGCCATCTTAAACCTACTCCTTACTCAGCGCTGGCAAAGTCGATATCTTGACCCTGCTCCAGTCGAACATATGCTTTTTTCCAAGTAGGCTTGGCACTAAAACCAAACCGATTGCGCTTAACCTTGCCCTTAACTTTAAGAGTGCGTACGGCGCTAACCTTTACTTTGAACAACTGTTCTACAGATTTCTTAATTTCTGGCTTGGTAGCATCTACCGCAACCTTGAATACATACTGGTTGCTCTGCTCTGCAATGATTGCCGCTTTTTCAGAAACGTGCGGGCCTACCAGTACCTGGAATACTCTTTCCTGGTTCATCCCAGCATCTCCTCAAATTTCTTGACCGCGTCAACGGTAACCAAAACCTTTTCATGGCCGATCAGGCTAACCGGATCAACGCCTTCGACATCGCGCACATCAACTTTGTGCAAATTGCGAGAAGCCAAGTATAAGTTCTCGTTAACCTCAGCGGATACGATCAACACGCTATCCATACCGAACTCGCCCAACTGCTTAGCAAGGAGCTTGGTCTTCGGCTCTGCCAAATCCATACTCTCCACAACAACCAACCGGTCCTGACGTGCCAGCTCAGAAATAATAGATCGCATAGCAGCGCGATACATCTTGCGGTTCACTTTATGCGAGTGATCCTGAGGCTGGGCAGCGAACGTAACGCCACCTGAGCGCCAGATTGGAGAACGAATGGTTCCCGCTCTCGCACGACCTGTACCCTTTTGACGCCAGGGCTTCTTACCACCACCCCTAACGGCGGCCCGATTTTTTTGCGCTCGCGTGCCTTGACGGGCACCTGCCATGTAAGCAGTGACGACTTGGTGAACCAACTCCTCGTTGTATTCACGCGCGAAGGTAACATCGGAAACAGACACTTTGCCTGCCGCTGCGTTACCCGGCTTTACAATACTCAATTCCACGTTAGAGACTCCCTAACCTTAAGCCTTGACCGCAGGACGCACGATCACGTCACCGCCCGGAGCGCCGGGTACGGCACCCTTAATGAGCAGCAAGTTCCGCTCAACATCAACACGTACTATTTCTAAACCCTGAGTGGTGGCATTCTCAGCCCCCATGTGACCAGACATCTTCTTACCCTTGAAGACCCGACCCGGTGTCTGACACATACCAATAGAACCATTCGATCGGTGCGACAGAGAGTTACCGTGCGTCGCATCCTGCATCTGGAAATTCCAGCGCTTAATGCCGCCCTGAAAACCTTTACCCTTGGTCTTGCCAGAAACATCTACTTTTTGCCCGACTTCGAAGCGCTCAACAGTCAAGCTTGACCCCACCTCAGGTGCCTCATCGGCAGCCTCAAGACGAAATTCCCACAGACCGTGGCCAGCTTCGACACCTGCTTTGGCAAAATGCCCAGCTTCTGACTTACTTACTTTGGCCGCCTTGCGGGTACCCGCAGTGACCTGAATCGCACGATAACCATCGTTATCTGTGTCTTTGATTTGAGTAACGCGGTTTGGAGATACCTCCACTACGGTTACTGGTATTGATGTGCCTTCCTCGGTAAATACACGAGTCATGCCGGATTTGCGTCCGACTAAGCCAATAGTCATTCTTGCTAACCTCTATAGTGTACGGGGCTTAACCCTCTATGGCCGCTTCCCGATTTTGAAAAACGGGAGCGTTACACGCCTGGAGCTCCTGCCCCAAGCAGGTCTTGTTACGAGTGATCGTTAACCAAGACTAATCTGTACTTCCACACCTGCTGCCAGGTCCAACTTCATCAGTGCGTCTACGGTTTTCTCTGTAGGCTCAACGATATCCAGTAGCCGCTTATGCGTACGAATTTCGTACTGATCACGAGCGTCCTTATTGACGTGCGGTGAAACAAGCACAGTAAACTTTTCCTTCCGGGTGGGAAGTGGGATAGGCCCTTTGACCTGCGCGCCCGTGCGACGTGCTGTCTCTACAATCTCCTGAGTAGACGTATCTATCAGTCGGTGGTCAAACGCCTTAAGGCGAATACGAATACGTTGACTCTGCACCTAACCTATCTCCAATCAATAAAAAACCAGAGGCTCGCAATGGAACCCCCCGAAAAAGGAAGGCGAATTCTAAAGATAGCCTCGCCCCCTGTCAACACACAAACACAAATAATTTCTAGCACTTAACCCGCTCATCGAGTTGATCACCAGGACCCTCCTCAAACGGGGCGCCATCATAACAGCGGCTGGGCGTTAGTACAGCGAAATATACGATTTTTTAAGCTGTGAAAGACCTAAATTGCATAACGGGGGAAAGCCGAGTATTCGGCGGAGCTACAAACCCTAGGCAATAGGACGAGGCCTAGCTCTTTCGGCGTCATTTTGCAGTACACTGATGGCGCTTAGACCCACTGAAGAAGTAATCCTACCATCCATAGGGAGGCCCTAGTTTTGGATAGAGAACAAGAAACTCACTCTGTGTTAATCGGGTATCTGCTTTGGATTTTTGGATTCATAGGTGCACACCGCTTCTATTACGGCAGACAGATTACTGGTGTGATCTGGTTTTTTACCTTGGGACTGCTCTTCGTAGGCTGGATCATTGATCTGTTCCTGATACCTAGCCTGTGTCGCAAAGCGGACCGACGCTATGATGCTGGAGAAACAGACTATGACCTGTGCTGGATACTACTGACCTTCCTGGGCGTATTTGGCATACACCGGTTCTATATGGGTAAAGTCTTTACGGGAATTCTTTACCTGTGCACATTGGGACTTTTCGGAGTTGGGGTTCTGTACGACTTTTTGACCCTGAATGAGCAGATATCCGATATTAACTACGAATAAGCTGACCAACTGCTGCACCGCAGATCAATAGGCAAAAAAAAGCCGCGGCTTAGGCCGCGGCTTTTGCTGTAGTGACGTCAATTTACTCGATGATTTTGGCTACAACGCCAGCACCTACCGTACGACCGCCTTCACGGATCGCAAAACGCAATCCATCTTCCATCGCAATCGGTGCAATCAACGTCACAACCATCTGAATATTGTC
>JBLGAR010000065.1:0-26966 GCA_047612385.1 Cryomorphaceae bacterium
TGCCTCGGATTCGTCTTGGCACTGATGTTGTTGCGCGGTGGCCGCCGTCTGGGAATGAGTGCCGGCAGTGTCTGGCGACTCGCGCTCGCAGGGCTGCAACGAAGGGGCAATGCTAATGCCATGCAGGTGGTTATTTTTGCAATGGCCATCATGCTGTTGTTAGTGCTGGTTCTGGTGCGCACCTCTTTAATTGACGAGTGGCAGACCCAGCTTCCGGAAGATACACCGAACCACTTTATGTTAAATATCGCGGCTCCCCAGGTGGAAGCGGTGGATCAAATGTTGCGTCGTCAGCATATTCCCAGCGAGCCGTTGTTCCCAATGATTCGTGGGCGAATGATGTCTATTAACGAAGAGCAGTTGCAATCGACCGAAGACAAAAGCCAGGCTCGACGACAGCGGGAATCGAATTTCACCTGGTCAGAAACCCTTCCAGCCGGCAATGAGCTGGTGGCGGGGCAGTGGTGGGAGCCGGGTACGGAAGATGCCGTTGTATCGGTAGAGAGTGAATATGCCGAGCGCATGAGTATTGCGGTGGGAGACACGCTGGGTTTTCTGGTGGGTTCACAACCGCTTGAAGCGCGCGTAACCAGTATCCGAAAACTCGACTGGCAAACCATGCAACCCAATTTCTTTTTAGTTTTTCCGCCAGATTTACTAACCGATTATCCGGCGACGTTTATGACCAGCTTCCGTCTGGGTGAAGATAATAAATTATTTCTCAATGAGTTTATTCGGCAGTTCCCTACCATTTCTGTAATAGAGATGGATGTTGTTATCGCTCAGATTCGTTCCATCGTTGATCAGGTTTCAGCAGCGATAGAGTTGGTACTGGGGGTAATACTGATAGCCGGCGGTCTGGTATTGATAGCAGGAGTGCAAGCCAGTGTGGATTCACGTATGCATGAGAGCGCCATACTGCGAGCACTGGGTGCCAAGCGTGGTTTGATTCTGGGTGGTCTATTGATTGAATTCGCGACTTTGGGATTCTTTGCCGGGCTATTGGCCACCATAGCCGCAGAAATTTCCGTTGCGATCCTTCAAACCACAGTATTGGATATGACTTACACACCGACTCCGGCAGTGTGGCCCCTTGGGATTGGCGTGGGTGTGTTTATGATCGGCGGTCTAGGTGTGTTTAGTTGCCGTAAAGTGGTGTCGAGCCCGCCTCTTGCTGTGTTGAGAGAACTGTAGTTTCGGGTCGATTGAAGTAGGCATCGAGTCGCATTGCTCGCAAGCCAGTTTGGGGCGCAAAAAAGGTGTTATTACCGTTCGAGCAATGTACGTAGCGTCACAAAAATATGTTACTTTTCTACCGACAAATATAATTAGGACTCGATTATGAACGCCAAAATTACCGCAGTACCGTCGCACCCGTTTTTACGCAACTCATTATTCCTCGCATGCTTATCCGCAGTTGCCGTTCCGGTGCATGCCCAGATGCTGGAAGAAGTGATTGTGACCGCACAAAAGCGCGAGCAAAATCTGCAGGATGTACCCATAGCCGTTACGGCCTTCACCGGTGATATGCTCGAGCAGTCGGGTATAACGGACATGTTCGATCTGCAGTCTAACGCTCCAAGCCTTCGGGTTGGGCAGACGCAAAATGCGTCCACAACGACTTTTAGTATTCGAGGCGTCTTTACCAGCTCACAGAACTTTGGGCTGGAATCTTCAGTGGGTTTGTATGTCGATGGTGTTTACCGCGCTCGACAGGGCTCGATGATTAATAACATGGTTGATGTTGCCGGTGTTGAAGTTTTGCGCGGCCCACAGGGAACTTTGTTTGGACGTAACACCCCGTCCGGTGCAGTGTCGATATTCAGCGTAAAGCCAGATCACGAGGGCACAGGTTTTATTGAAGCTAGTGTCGGTAGCTATGATCTGCTCAACGTCAGTGGCGCGGTATCGGTCAGCGCTATTGACAATGTTCTGGCGTTTAGAGCCACAGGTTTTGTCATGGAAAGGGACGGATTTGTCGATGCTATAGGTATTGGGGATGACGCGATAAATGATCGCGATCGCTGGGGTGGTCGTCTGCAGGCTCTTTACACTCCCACTGATGAGATCACCATTCACATCTCGGCAGACCGTTCGGAAGTCGACGAGATATGCTGTGGAACCGGAACCTTTAAGAATAACTTTCTCGCCGACGATCTGCCCGCGGGGTCTCCTCCTGTAACCGGAACCGACGTTATCATTGAACAGTTGGGCGGTACCGTACTGCGAGGCGAAGATTTTTACGATTTAGAAGTAGCAACAAGCTATTTGCCAGTGTCCACCAACGAAGACGAGGGCATCTCTATGCAAATCGACTGGGAAACTGATACGTTCAGTGTTACCAGTATCAGCGCCTATCGCAGCTTCGAATCCTTTGATGACGTGGATTCAGACTTTTCCGACATCGACGCCTTAGACAGAAGCAACAATGCGGAGCAGAGTTCCTTCTCTCAGGAATTACGTATCAGCAACGAAACGGACAACTTTACCTATGTTGCGGGGCTATACTATTTTGAACAGGATTTGGACTCGGTTACCGACACCATTGTAGGTGAAGATACTACCGTGCTGGTCTCAGCATTTGGCGAGGCCTTTCCTGCCGGCACTGGCTCGAGGAACGTTGCGCAGCAAGAACACCAAAGCTACGCGGTATTTGGTCAGTTCGATTACAATATTTCTGAGGAACTGTTGTTGACGGCAGGTTTGCGTTGGACCAATGAAAAGAAAGATTTGGTCAACACCTTTACCGAAGACGCTTCGGCAGCACTTGATTTTGTCTCTCCTGGCTGGGGTTTTTATCTGTTTCCGCCGTTGGCACCTAGAAACGATGTAGACACAAAGATTGATGATGACCAGATAACAGGCACGGTAAAACTGAGCTGGTTTATGAACGATACCACTATGTTTTACGCCTCATACGGTACCGGCTATAAGTCCGGCGGGGTGAATGTAGATCGAATTGATGAAATCCTTGATGTTGAGTTTGATGCTGAAACATCCGAATCTTTTGAGTTGGGTGTGAAAGCTGATTTCCCTGATCAGGCATTGCGGGTGAACTTTGCTTTGCACCGTACCGATACCGAAGACCTGCAAACGATTTCCTTCCAGGGCACCGCTTTTGCCTTAACCAACGCCGGTGTAGCAGAGACATACGGGGCCGAGTTAGAGGTGCATTGGGCGGCCACGGAGACGCTTAATTTGACGATGGGTTACGCCTACAACCACGGTGAGTACTCCGACTTTGAAGGCGGGCCATGCTGGGTCGCCTCCACGTTCCACACAGGATTGCCTGATCCTACAGTAGACGAAAATGGTAGCTGTGATCGAAGTGGAGGAGACCTGTCTAGTAACCCTGAGAATGCTTTTGTTGTTACGGCAAATCAAGAGTTTCGCTTTAGTGACGATGTGACCGGCTTTGTTTACGGAGAGTATGCGTACACCGATGATCGCGTTACCGATGTGAACAATGACCCGCTTAAAGATGGGGATTCATACGGGCTGGTTAATTTAAGAGCCGGTGTGCGACTAGAGAAATACGATATTCAGTTAACAGCCTGGGGGCGCAATATCCTCGACGAGGAGTACACCAATACGATTGCCGATTCCGTCGCGCAAAACGGCAAGTTGAACGCATACTACCAAGAGCCAGCGACCTTTGGAGTTACCGCCAAGAAGCACTTTTAGAGAGCGGAGCGGATCGTTGTGCAAGCGAGCTTGAGCGACGAATAAGCATGCACAGATATTGGCCAGTCTAATCTAGCTTGGTCAATATTCCCTTGTCCGCATCCAATCTCACTCTGTCACCTGTTTTTATTACTCTGGTCGCTACCCGCAAGTTCACAATAGCGGGTAGGCCATACTCTCTGGCGATTACTGCACCGTGTGACACGGCACTTCCCACATCGGTTGCCAAACCACCAATCAAACTGAAGTAGGGCGTCCAACCCACATCGGTAATGTGAGAGACTAAGATTTCTCCGAGTTGCAAGTGGGAGGCCTCTTCAAGCGTCACAGCGACTCGGGCGATTCCTTCAACGACTCCTCGACTCACGGGTCTTCCAATTAGCTCGTTTTCACTGGATGCTTCAAGTGGCTGATATTCAGACGGTTCTGCAAAACCCACATGCACGTCTTCAAACTCCAGTTTCTCTTGAAATTCCAGCGTTCGCCTTCTGTTTTT
This sequence comes from Cryomorphaceae bacterium, assembly GCA_047612385.1. Taxonomy (GTDB): domain Bacteria; phylum Pseudomonadota; class Gammaproteobacteria; order Pseudomonadales; family Halieaceae; genus JBALVT01. The sequence goes on from JBLGAR010000065.1 coordinate 4,181, forward strand.
GGTCACTTCTGCAAGCTCTGGGTTTGGCGCTCGGCAAATTGCAGACAACTCTTCTCTGGACAAGAAAAACACCAGGTCTTCGTCATCTAGTAATCCAGCTGCTACCAGCAGCTTGCCCAGGTGACGATACCCGCATTTCAAACGATAGGTAGCATCAACCAGCATAGACTTTGTCTGCTCTCGCTGTCTGATGGCTTTATGTGCGTGTGGCAGTAGCCATGTCAATGCAGAGTTGAGAGATGATAAATCGATCTCCTGATTTTTTCTGGGCGAGTAACTTCCGGTAAGCCGTGCGGCAATAGAAGCCTGCATGGTGATCACCACTTCAGCGGGTTCATCTCGCCAGGCTTTTTCCCGCACACAAAGTTCGCGATAACCTCGGTGACCATGGCGCTTCAAAAACGCCGTAAATGCCGTACCAGAATCGCCGGAAGCTGTGCTGTGCAACCACTGCACCGCCTGGGCCGGAGATAGCTGGCGAAAATTGGCAGCTTCGTCTTGGTTTTTCGCAATCTGGTCTACGATGGCATCTAACTGCTCAACCATCACGGCGCTTTCTACGCCGGTGGCACCGGCCAGCAAGCGAGCGGCTTCTGCTTGCAACGCTGCTGCTTCGACATCGCTGGGGTTTTTGTTCTTGCCCGTTACTACGCCTTGAATAATGCCTTCCATTAGCCCTGAGTAGGCCGAAGATCTGAGGTGTACCTCGTCGGCCTCCAGTAACCAGCGAAACTTGGCTTCCATCTCTTCTATCATCGAAGCGATGTCATCACTGTAGTCAATGTGAAAGTGTTGAAACCGCGAATCAAATTCTGCGATCACTTTGGTGGCTCGTAAACAGTATTGGACAAATTTCCACGAACCCCACCAGCGCCGTGGCAAGCTTTTCTTATTGACGGGCTCTTTGAGCTCGGGAATAACCATGCCGCACATGGTTTGGCCCATCACTTCAGCATTAGTAAGCGAAACAAAACGCGAAGACTCCAGACCGCCTGTAAGATTGATGAACATATGCCCGTAGAAAAGATTAATCTGGGTCCATTCGTCGGTAATGCGTGGCCGGCCCGCGTAGCTTAGGTGCATGTGCTGCATGCCGTGTTCAATGGCGCGGCCCTGGGTTGAAAAGGTGAGAGGGCATACGGGGCCGGGCATCATTTCACCCACATTACAGCGGGTGATAACGTCGGTGGCTGCGATCGGCGTATAGCCGTCATTGAGGTCGCAGCCCAGCGTGGTAATGGGCCTTGCTTGCAACCAGTGCAGCTGGCCGCTCTGGTCGATCGCCCATTCCATATCCAGATGATCACCGTGGGCTTTTACCGCTGCGCGAGCGCCCCGTGCCAGTGCTGCGATTTGAGTGTCTGTGAGTATGGCAGTAGCAGTCGTCAGGTCCTGACGAACTATCGCGTTCGCCAAATTCAGCTCATAGTGATCTGGCGTTTGTTCACCGCTGACCAGAGATTCACCCAAACCCGCCACCGCATCAATCACCATACGGTCGTGCCGGCCTGACACCGGGTCTGCGGAGAACAGCACTCCGGCAGATGCCGCGTCTACCATGGCTTGCACCACGACACACATCTGGGGCGACTCTACATCTGATTGCTCCTGGGAATATTGCTGAGCATGCACTGAGTGCAGCGAGGCGACACAGGCGTTTATAGCGCTTCTGAGCTGATCAACGCCCTCTACGTTCAGAATAGTTTCATACTGCCCTGCAAATGATGCAGCCACACCGTCCTCGCCTATTGCTGAGGAGCGAACCGCTACCTTGGCCTGTCCGATGTGTGCATAGCGCTGATCTAAATCTGCGGGGAAGCTATTTTGTTGAGCGTTGACGATGACAAACGCCGCAGGGACGTCCAGCCCCAACCTAATCAGCTTGGCTAATCCCGCAGCTTTGCCGCCGACCGCTTCATCACCAATCTCGCCTAACGAGAGCGTTATGGGGCCAAAACTGTTGCTGTCTGACAATGTGAATCCTTTTGAAGAAGGCCAGTGCATCCCGGCGGACGCCCCTGGACGGGCGCTTATTGTTAGGGGCAAATAATAACGCTAATGCTAACACCGGGCGAAAGTAGTAATCACTAGTTTTGATCAGTGGTTTAACTATTCACGTTCGTTTTGCGAGGGGTTTGATCTAAGCTGTGCCCATAGTCTACATAACCCAATAAAGGAAAAACCATGTCAATTAGCGCCATGGATGAGACGCTGGCTCATCAAACTCCAGAAACATTTGACCAGGTGTCAACTAGCGACCGCAATTTTTACGACCGTTACTATTTTAATCTTCACCCCATGTCGGGTGATCTGTTTGTGGTGTTCGGCATGGGTCAGTATCCCAACCTGGGTACCACCGACGCGTTTGTATGCATTGTGTACAAGGGCAAACAACAGGTGCTGCGCTGCTCGCGAGAATTGGGTGTGGACAGGTCTGATACAACGGTAGGGCCGTTTGGCGTTGAGGTAGTGGAGAGCCTAAAAGTATTGCGAGTTTACTGTGACGACAACGAGCACGATATTAGCTTGGACCTGACCTTTACCGGCACGGCCCCGGCGGTAGAAGAACCCAGAACTGTGCAGCGTAAAGGCCCGCGCATTACCATGGACACATCGCGTTATACACAGATGGGCCGCTGGCAGGGAACACTGAATATCAAAGGTGAGACCATTGTGATTACTCCGGAAGAGTATCTTGGGGTTCGCGACCACTCCTGGGGCGTCCGGCCAGTGGGCGAATCTGAACCTATGGGTATTCGTATTAATGAATACATGGAGAATTTTGGCTTCTTCCATATGTGGGCGCCATTACAGTTTCCGGATTTTCAGCTGAAGATTTTCATCGAAGAGAATGCCGATGGCAGTTTGTTGGTAGAGGAATGCGTGAAGATAGACAGTTATGAAAAGGGAGGGGCAGTGCACCAGCTGGGTAAGCCTAAACACTGTATAAAGTATAAAAGTGGTACCCGTGAACTGGAAAGTGCCGTACTGCTTTTCGATGATGAAAACGGCAACCCCATTGAAGTAAAAGCCTCGGCGGTGACCTGTGCTTATCTGGCAGCCGGTACGGGTTATTTCCCCAATCCTGATTGGGTGCACGGGCAGCACCATGGGAAGTTTAAACTGGAAGCTGTTGAGTTTGATATCAGCACTCCTGAGGCTCAGAAATCTCTGGGACCTTTGTACGAGACCATCGTGCGTTATGAGCTTAATTCAGGAGAGGTTACTTATGGGATGTTTGAAAACATGAGTATGGGGCACCATGAACCTTATGGGTTTGATTCTTTTGAGGCGATGGCGCCTTAGTTTATTTCACGACGATTGCTATAACCGTAAAATGTGTTGGGTGCTTTTGTATCAACGTAAACGTCAAAACTCTATTGAGTCGTCTTGAATACTATTTAATTTCAAATTGATTCGAAAATGACTTGCCCTTTGGGCACCTTGGATCTTCCGACTACTGAACTTATCGTGAATGATATGTTCAGGTAGAGGGAGTCGGGGGATGTACCGCGTCATCTCTGCTGAGTTTGAGTCTTAGGATGGCGTATATTTGAAGTCTCACTTACACCCTGGTATTTATCGAGCCCACCGCCTATTTGGGGAAGCATTTAGTGGCCTCTAGTGTCGACAGCGGTCTGCTGTCATTAGCGCTGGTTGCACAGCTCCATCATGTCGCCGCAAATGCGCTACAACTGCAACATCAGTTCGGGCAAAATGATGCCCCGTGTACGACTGAGGACATTCTTCGCGCAGCAATTTCATTGGGTTTCAAAGCAAAACCTGCTCAGCTGAGTGAGCCAGACCTTAACCCACGTGCGCTACCGGCCATATGCCAAGCCAATGATGGCGACTTTTTTGTCGTTGCTCGGCAGAAAGAAACAGAGGCACGTACCAGAGAGTATCTTGTGCAGAGGGCGAACCATAGCCAGTTGAACACCCTATCGAGCGAAGAATTGAAGCGCTTGTGGTCTGGTACCGTAATTCTGCTAGTGCCCAAGAGCAGCGGGGCGACCGGCGATAACCGCAGCTTCAATTTGCGCTGGTTTATCCCATCTTTAGTAAAGTATCGCAAATTATTTACCGAAGTTATTGTCGCTTCGTTCTTCCTGCAGCTGTTCGCCTTGGTCACGCCCTTGTTTTTCCAAGTGGTAATGGACAAGGTGCTGGTTCACCAGGGCTTTACCACGCTGAATGTCCTGGCGTTTGGTTTTGTAGTTGTTGTGGCCTTCGATGCTGTCATCGGCGGGTTGCGGAATTACCTGTTCAGCCATACCACTAACCGAGTAGATGTAGAGCTTGGGGCCCGTTTGTTTCGTCATCTCTCTAGCTTGCCGTTGGCCTACTTTGAAAATAGGCAAGTCGGCCAAACAGTGGCGCGGGTTCGTGAGCTCGACACCATCCGTAACTTTATAACAGGCACTGCGCTGACCCTGCTGGTAGACCTTTCGTTTACCGTCGTGTTTTTTGCCGTGCTTTGGTATTACAGCCCGACACTAAGCTGGATAGTGCTGGGATCTCTGCCGTTTTATGTAGTCCTGTCGGTAGTTATCACTCCAATCTTAAAACATCGCCTGGATGAAAAATTTCGCTACGGAGCGGCCAATCAAGCATTTTTGACTGAAGCAATAACCGGCATTCAAACCTTAAAGTCTCAAGCTGTTGAACCGCAAATGCAGCGGCGCTGGGAAGATCAAACCGCGAATTATGTGACAGCTTCTTTCCGTGCTCAAAATCTGAACAACATTGCCAATCAAATAGCGGGTTTTATCAGCAAAATTACAACGCTTCTCATTATTTGGGGCGGTGCTCATTTGGTAATCGCCGGAGCGTTAACGGTTGGCCAGTTGGTAGCCTTTAATATGATTGCGGGGCGCATCACAGCTCCTATATTAAAGCTCGTACAGCTGTGGCAGGATTTCCAACAGGCAGGTATTTCTCTGCAGCGCCTGGGTGATATTTTGAATACTCCGGGCGAAGCGACCTTCAACCCCAACCGAAGCACACCCCAGCAAATCACAGGGCGGGTGAGTGTTGAACACATGCGGTTTCGGTATCGCCCTGACGGCACTGCCGTATTGGAAGAATTTAATCTGGAAGTAGCCAGTGGTGGCATCATCGGGCTTGTGGGCCGCTCAGGTTCTGGCAAAAGTACACTAGCCAAACTGCTGCAGCGCCTTTACGTCCCAGAAGCGGGGCGCATACTAGTGGATGGCATAGACCTTGCGATGGTCGATATCGGCTGGTTGCGCCGCAACATTGGTGTCGTGCAACAAGAGAGCTTTTTGTTTAATCGGACCGTGCGCGACAATATAGCGCTCGCCAATCCCGGCCTGCCATTCGAACGGATAGTGCAATGCGCCAAGGTGTCCGGGGCACACGAGTTCATCCTAGACTTACCGGAGGGCTACGACACCCTTATCGGAGAGCAGGGCTGCAATTTATCAGGTGGACAGAGACAGCGCTTGGCGATAGCTCGCGCGCTCATAACCAATCCGCGAATACTCATCCTCGACGAAGCCACTAGTGCCCTGGACTACGAATCTGAACGTATTGTTCAAGAAAACATGGGTGCTATATCAAAAAACCGTACGGTGTTTATCATTGCACATCGCCTTAGCACTGTACGCCATTGCGACAAGATTGTGGTGCTGGACAAAGGGCGCATTATTGAATCTGGTACGCATGACGATTTACTAGAGGCCAGCGGTTACTACGCCAAGCTCTATGGCTACCAAAATCACAGCCCGGTTATTCGCTCTTTGGAGAAAACTTCCTCTCAGATGGCGGCTCCGGATGACGGCACGAGTGATCCCAAGAGGGGTGCTCGTAAATGAGTCATCCCGAAACTGAGAACCAAGCTAGTACTTGGGACATTCTAAAGGCATCCTGGGCCAATCGAGCGGGCTTGGGCGACAGCAAGCTAGACGCCACTCAGCGGCAGTTCTTACCTGCCGCGCTGGAAGTGCAGGAAAGCCCTCCCACCCCGGCTGCGCACTGGCTGCTTTGGCTACTGCTCTCATTGTTCTTTATCGGCATTGTCTGGGCAGCGTTTGGCGAAGTGGATATTGTCGTAACCGCCCCGGGTAAAGTCGTGCCCAGCGGCCAAGTAAAAATAGTGCAAGCCCTGAATACTGGAAGTGTTATGGCTATTCATATTCGAGAAGGTCAACGTGTCGAAGCTGGCCAACGTTTGATAAGCCTAGACCCCACTTATGCCGATGCCGACGGCCTGCGCGTGCAGCACCAGTTGGAAGACATTGCTCTGCAACTACATTGGCGTAAGGCTTTGGAGACATGGCTTGCGGATGGCAAGGGTGAAGCAGCTCACCTAGAGGCTATAGAACACGTATCTGAATCCGATTTGCAGCGTGCAGACTTAACCTACCGGCAGCAACGTGCAGAAATTGAGGCGCGCATGGCAAGTCTTAAAAACGAGCTGTTGGCGAATCAAGCAGAGCAAACATCAGTTCGCATTGAAAAAGACAGGGCCGAAGCCACGTTGGCGGTCTTGAGTGAGCGTGTGATTGCCTACAAAACTCTGTTGGATAAACAGTACAGCGCAAGAGTGCAGTATCTTGAAATGCTACAGCAGAAAACTGAGCTTATGCATTCTATTCCTGTGTTCGACTCGCGTGGGCAACAGCTGATCGGAACTGCCCAATGGATTGTAGAACGTATGGCCGCAGCGGCGGGTGAAATACGCAAGCAGAACTTAATGGAACTCACCCGGCTGACCACCGAACACGCCGTCCTTGAGCAGGATTTTATTAAGGCAGTTCAGCACCAACAGCAACTCGTAATTATTGCCCCTGTCACCGGTACCGTCCAGGAACTCGCCCTTCACACGTTGGGTGGCGTGGTAACACCGGCGCAGGCATTGTTGAAAATCGTACCTGAAAACGCAAAGGTTGAGGTCGAGGCTTTCTTACTCAACAAGGATATTGGCTTTGTGAATGAAGGGCATAGTGCGGAAATTAAGATCGATACCTTCAATTTCACCAAATATGGTCTGATTGATGCAAAGGTGTCTAATATTAGTGATGATGCTGTCGAAGACCCGAACTTGGGTTGGGTGTTTAAAATGCAATTGGAGTTGGAGCAAGACGGTATTCAGGTGAAAGATAAATGGGTGAAGCTTAGCCCGGGGATGTCGATTACTACTGAGATCAAAACAGGTAAGCGACGATTGATAGAGTTCTTTATGTCGCCATTGTTACGGTATCGGCAAGAGAGTGTGAGGGAACGATAATATGTATATATCTCCGATCCTAGTTCTGTATTCAATTGTGTTTTATCTGCCGGTTTGCCTGTTGTTTCTATATCTTCTTCGGAAACTGCAAAAAAGACTGGGAGTAGAGAATCGCTTCATCCAGATAACTCGTTATTCTTTAGTGCCATTACTTTTTCTGGTACCGACTTGGGAAGCGATTTTGGGAAAGTATCATCTCGATAGTATCTGTGATGGAGATGGTGGAATGTTTAAAAATGGGATTGTTTCGGTGGATAGTCTCTACATGACCCCCCCTCGTGTTGGTAACTCCCCTCATTCAGTAGAAAAGTGGCTAAGTTATGGTTTCAAGTTTATTGATACAGAAACTGCTGGCGAGGTATATAGGTATCGGGTTGATGAAAATGGCATAGCCGTTGGAGAAATTGATGAGCGGGGACAAATAATTGGACATAAAGTCACTGAGAACATAAGTCAATACACTGTTGAACATTATGCCACAGAACCGAAACTTGTCGGCAATTTCATCAGAATTGGAGAAAGTGGGCGTGTTCTTAAGAATCGAAATACGGGAGAAATTGTAGCGGGCTATAGGGATTATGTCTTCGCGAGCAAGATGGATCTACTTGTTGCATTTCCTATTAGGGGACGGTTTGTTGCTTGCTCGACGGTAACAAGGTACCGCGACCTTCCAAGATATAAATACGATATTCAGAGTTTTTACGCGTTTATCGCTAGCCCTAAACTATTTGAGGAGAACTTAAAGTGACAACGGAGTTGAATGATCTGTATCGATATTTACAAACAATGGCAGCCAGTTTTGGATTTTTTAACGCGGGTGCAGACACTAATGCCCAAGACGTAGAAGCTGAACTTGTCAACGGGAGTAGGGCGGCTTTTACGAACATTCAAGCGGCTAATTTCATTGAACAGTTCGAAACAGTCCATCATGTCCCTAATGATTCGAAGGGCTTTTCAGCCACTGTTTTTCGGGACATAGATGACATGGGTAGCACTGGGTCGGGACAACTAATCGTATCGGTTCGTCCCAGTGAGGAATTTCTAACAGCAGCTGGCTATGATGATTGGGTGCAAGCAAATGCAACCGGTATAGGGCTCTCCGGCGTTGCGCTTGAGCAAAGCATTTCACTTTACAATTATGTTAACTCACTTATTGGTCTGGGCAGTCGGCGGCAGTTGGCGTTGAAGGTGGCCGCTGGATTTAGCCCGCCGGCTGGGATAGACGTACTATTCTCTCGACCTTCGGGTAATCCGGCTGAATCAAATTATTACTACTTGCAGGATATTGATCCCGTGATGGGCAACAATACGATTCAAGAAGACGAGAGAGTGATTTTTTCCGGCTATTCGCTTGGTGCACACTTGGCTGCCCTCGGCAGTGGCCTTTTCCCCGAGAATACCGAAGCTGTTTATACGTATGGAGCACCTGGCTACGGGGAGCTAGCAGTTGATTTTGTTCGAGCAGTAACTGGAGATACATCGTTCTTGGATTTTTCTGGTACTCCTATACACGCCTACACTTCTGAAGACGACAATCCGGAAGATTCAGTCGATTTCGTTACACTGGTTAGAAACCCTTTTTCTCCAAATAGTGATCTTTTCGTAGAACTGGGTAGCGCATCGCTCCTAGACTTGAGTGGCGCAACGCAGAGTCATGCAATAGCTCAAGCCCTCGACTCTGTGGCTGTTTATGATGTTTTGTCGCGAATAGATCCAACAATCGATTCTGAAAAAATTAGAAACATATTGACTGCTAGCAGTAATAAAAACATTGCTAGCCTCGAAGTGTTCGTCGGGGAACTTTCGAAATATTTTGGGCTAGCTGACCCTCAGTTAGTTGCATTTGGGAATGATGAGGGTTTTCCCAATATCCGAGACCGTCGAGAGGCTTTTCATTTGGCAATCGCCCAAATAGTAAATCGACCCAATGCCGAAGTGTTACACACTATTGAAGCTGTAGACATGGAAACTCTGGTGGCAAAAGCGTCCGTTGACGATGAAGTAGGCCGTGGATATAGGTATGCCTTGGATAACTTACTTCCGTTTGCCGTAGTTTCAAATCTATCCACAACAGCCGCTGGCAGTTCTCAGTACGACTTAGACAACTATGACCGCTCCTACTTTGTGAACAAAGCTCGGATGCTCTCCTATATTTCGGCGCAAAACAATGACAACAACCTTTCTCACCCTGATCCATTTGCTGGAGAGTCGCCCATAAAGTTTTCCGATTTCCGTACTAGTACTGGTTTTGTAACCGGACAGAGCGATCTTCCAAACGGTGGGTTGGCTGTTGATGAATTTCAAATTCAGAGATTTATTTTTGGCAACGATGCGGATAATGCGTTTATAGCTGGTGGAGGAAAAGACGACTGGCTCTATGGCCAAGGTGGGGTAGATAGTTTAAGTGGAGCTGAAGGTGATGACCATTTGTTCGGCGGAGAAGGGGCTGATAAGTTTAATTGGAGTAATGGTCACGGGAACGATGTTATCGCCGATGGCGATACTGGTGGCGACCGAATCTTTGTTAGTGGCGTTGATCTCGCTACTCTAAATTTCGAACGCACGTCCACGACCTCTTCTTTCTTCACCAGCAGTTCAAGCCCCGAAATCACGCTCAATTACTCTGGTGATTTTTTAACTGTAAACATAGGCAGTGGCCCAGAATCGGGTAGCATCACTGCTCTCGAGTACGTACCCCTCGCTGGTGCTGATTATGGGATTATTTTGAACGAACCTGTTCAGGATGTACCTGTTACGGATATTAGTGTAGCGGCGCTGGGCGTCGGTGAAAATGAGACTGATCCCTTAGCCTACTTTCGGCAATCCCCCCCTCAGCACGGCTTGGACTGGGGTAACATCACCATCCGCTTTAATGCTGTAGATGTGGGTAACTACACTGCAAGCACTCTCCACGGTACATTGGGCGGCACGTTTGAAGGCGGTCCAGTGGGAGACCATTTGACGGGAGATTCTGGCTCAAATGCGTTACACGGTCTAGCGGGCGACGATCTAATCGAAGGTGGCTTTGGTGATGATTTTATAGAAGGCGGAGCTGCGTCGGATACGCTGTTCGGCGGCAATGGTGATGATATTTTGTTCGGGAGTGCCCGGGCTGGATTATATCGAAGTCCCGATAGCTCTGGCACCGCTCAGGCACTTTTTTACCTATCTCAAATCACTGACGTGTTGGGAGACACAAATACCATCGATGGCGGCACCGGCGATGACTTTATCAGTGGTGGTGAATACACTGATTATCTCGACGGAGGTTTCGGAACTGATTATATTTTGGGCGGTACTGGTCGCGATTCGATCACTGGAGCTACCGGCAATGATGTTATTTATGGCGACTCTTCTCTACATTATCGCTACATCGAACTGACACCAGGAATCGTCACCGAGCGGCTTGAAATCGCTTTCGCTGATGGTACGGATCTCGTTGGTGAATACGATGACGTTATCCATGGTGGCGTGGGCGACGACACTGTGTGGGGCGAACTTGGTAACGATGAGATCTACGGTGATTCCGGCGACGATGCTATTTTTGGTGACCGCGTACATGATGCTTTGGTTATAGGTGGCCAGCTGTACTTTGACCTAGAGCTTCCAAGTTATGATACGACTATCCCGGCGCTGAATCCCTCCTTGCACGGTGATGATCGTCTGTTTGGCGGGGCAGGGAATGATGCATTGGTTGGTAATGGCGGCGACGATTTTCTCTCAGGTGGGACAGGTTTTGATGAGCTAACTGGCGGGGCCGGAAATGACGTTTACTATCATGAAAAAGGTGATGGTTTCGACAGGATATTAGATACCGAGGGACAGCATACGATTTTGTTCTCAGGGGCTTCAATCAGCTCCATTAATATCGTGTTTCAAGGGGAATTCGCTAATGTGGTCAACAAGAATACCGGCGAAGGCTTTTACATCGATAGGGGGCAGTGGGCGAATGTCCAAATAGCGTTGGGCTCTGAGGATTTTGTAATTGAGCGCTCTCGTGTTGACACTTTCTACCTGGACGCAAATGGCGATACGGTACTTGCAGTTCTAGCTTCTGATGGTCTAACCGAAGCTGAAAGAGATGACCTGTTTACCATAGACGATACCCTTCGAGACAAGCCGAGAGTTCACCACGTCCAAATGCCCCAAAATGTATCAGTATCACCAACCGATGATAAGTATGAGGGTTTTCTTGGCTCTACTTCGAGCAATGGATCCACTTCAGGCCTTTTAAATGTACGTTACAACAGACTTGGGGAAGACATAAATATAGTTGCACATTCATTAGCTATAAATCCTGCTGCTTTTGCTGAAGGAGTGTCCGAAAATGCTCGTTATTGGACCGACGGGTTTTCCCCTGTTGTATCAGAGGGTTGGCAGACATATAACCCCCCTGCGGCACCATCGATTGTGGTCGCCGATATCGGGGGAGCTACACAAGGAACCTCTGGCACCGAACACATTATCGGTGGTGTCGGTCCAGATATTATTCGGCCTGGTTACGGTGACGATCTTATAGACGGTGGCGATGGTGATGATTCTTTTCTTCTGAACACTTTGTATGTTTCTAACACGAGCTCTTACAACGGCATCGGATATAAGGAAGTTTCTGGAGGGAAAGGTAACGATTATATTCAGGCACCCTTGCATCAAGGACTAACAGTTAGGTACAGCCTGGGTGATGGTCAAGACACTATTCAATACGATTGGTCGCACGCGATCGGTTTGAGCCCCTACGATTTTCGCTATCAGCCTGGCTCGGACTCCAATTCCGCTGCTGGTGGAGAGGGCTCCTATTTGCCCCAGGGTAGTGATGTCCTCAGTTTTGGGGAGGGTATAAGTTTGTTTGATCTGCAGTTTGTTCGAATGGGCGACGCATTGAACATCAGATTGTACGACGGCTCAGGCGGAATACTTATTGAACAGTTTTTCAATGTTTTTGATGACGCGGACCGCGTAGTTCCCGAAAACCCCTATGCGGCTTTTGTTGACGGTGTGGTGTTGATTAGCTCCATGGATGATTCCTCTGTTGCTCATCTGATGCCGCGAACCCCAGTTGCCTTTCTAGAATTTTCTGACGGTAATGTTTTTGAGCTAGAGACTCTTTTGGATACATTTCTGGAAGTGCCTGATACAACAATCTTTGGGACCGAGGCCGACGATGATCTCTATGGCACACAAGACGATGTTGTTAAGGCGCTTGGCGGGAATGACACGATCGAAGTCACAGCCGGCACGAACACGATTTATGCTGGCTCGGGAAATGATCAAATATACGTAGAGGAAAGTACCAACACTATATTCGGCGGAAGCGGAAATGATTTTATAAAAGCCTATGAAAGTACAAATACTATTGACGCGGGAGCTGGCGATGACGTTCTTGAGCTAGACAACAGTGACAGTGTTATTAAATTTGGCTCGGAAAGTGGATCCGATACTGTTTATTTTTACGAAAGTGATACTTACCTTGAACTCGCTGATGGTGTTATTGCTGCCGATATAGCGGTTTCTATTGAAGACTTTGATTGGGGGCCGTCGCTGGTAGTTGCGCTACTAGGTTCAACTGCGAGCATCACGGCTGTGGAGAGGATGTGGGATTCTCAGGGCCAGGAGTATGTTTATGATTCAGGAAAGGCATTAACCGAACTACGCTTCGAGGATGGAACTGTCCTGAATAGCAGCCAAATTTTCAGTCTGATTCAAGACGTCGACCCAGATCCAGTGACTATTCACGGGGGAGATGGAGACGACGATATTTTTGGAACGCCCGGCAATGACATTTTTATGGGCGGCCTTGGTGACGACATACTCAGGGGTGAAGCGGGTGATGATACATTCATTGTAGAGGGCTCAGATCAGGGCATAGATCGCATTTTCGGTGGTGATGGATTCGATACCCTACTCGGTGGTGACAATAACGACACCTTCAGTTTATCTGAAGTATTGGTGACAGACGGTCTCGAGCAGATCGATGGTGGTTTGGGTCTGAACACCGTCACTGGCTCAGCCGCGAACAATACCTTGGATTTCTCGGGAACGATGCTGGTTGGCATTGCACAGATTAAAGGAGGTGCAGGCAATGACATCATCACCGGTACCGGCCAGGATGACGTCATTCTAGGAGGCAGCGAAAATGACACTATTATAGGTTTAGCTGGGAATGACACCATTGCTGGTGGTAGGGGTAACGATACGCTCTCGGGAGGGGATGGTGACGATGTATTCGCGGTCCGTCGCCATGCAGGCTTGGATCAAATAGATGGGGGAGCAGGCTTCGACACGCTTCAGGGCCATAAGTGGGGTTCCTATATTCGGATAGAGAGTGATTTTTCGAACCTCAGCGGTATTGAAATGATCGACGGTGGGGCGGGTTACGACACGCTGTTTACAGGAGCTGGTGATGATGTGCTGGATTTCTCCAACGGGCCTTTAATCAGCAATATTGAAAAGTTTGCTAGCGGTGCTGGTGACGATATCATTATCGGAACCTCAGGTAATGACACAATTGCCGGTGGTAAGGGTAACGACACGCTCTCGGGAGGCGACGGTGACGATGTATTCGTCGTAGGTCGCAATGCAGGCCTGGACCGAATAGATGGGGGAGCAGGCTTTGATACGCTTCAGGGTAATAAACGGGGCTCCTATATTCGGGTAGAGAGTAACTTTGCGAACCTCAATAGTATTGAAAAGATCGATGGCGGCGCCGGTTACGACACGCTGTTTACGGGAGCTGGTGATGATGTGCTGGATTTTTCCAACGGGCCTTCCCTAAGCAATATTGAAAAGATCAGTTTAGGTGGCGGAAATGACACTATAATTGGTACTGTCGGTAACGACGTGATTTTTGGCGGGTCTGGAAACGATACTATCTCCGGTGGATCAGGAGACGATATCCTTAAAGGCAGTTCCGGCGATGACAAATATTTATTCGGTTTAGGTGACGGCAACGATATCGTCATCAACGACGATGCCGATAGTGCCAGCGTAGACGAGCTGCATTTTTCCGGTGCAGACTATGACGATCTTTGGCTTTCTCGCAGCGGCGACGATCTCATTGTTGATATCGTCGGCTCAAATGACAATGTACAGATTAACGACTGGTTTACCCATACATCTGATCAACTGGACGCAATCTACGCTGGTGACCGAGTACTGCTAAGCAACCAGGTGGATCAGCTCGTGAACGCTATGGCGGCGTACGATGTGCCCGACGGCGTAGGCGCGGTGGTTCCACAGGATGCACAAACTGCTTTGGACTCTACTCTCATTTCTGTGTGGGCGATGGCTTAGGCGACAATTAGTATTACTCTAGGCGTTCTAGATTTAGACATGGGCTACCGGTGTTGATAGTCCATGGTTTCGTTAGCCATTCCCTCCAGCACATCATTGGCTTCCCTATCTGATATCCGTCATTCAGCCTTTGGGAGGCTGCTGTGGAATACGCAATCCTCAGTCGTCCAGCCCTCTCCATTAGTAAGGTTCCCTTAAGCTATTTACTCTAGTGTGGCTCCCACCGCTACAAAGCCCGAACTCGAAAATTGGAGCTACCCATGAAAAATACCCTATATGGAACTTTCCTATGTATTATTTTAGCAATCTTCCCGATATCCTCATGCGCGCAAACCAGCCAGGACGCAGTCCGGTCCATGCAAGCTCAATGGGCGATTAATAACTATCAGCTAAAGGGAGATGAGCAAGACGACGCATTTATAAAGCTGATCGAAGAGGCAGACATCTACGTTGCTGACTTTCCAGCAGATGCACCCACGCTAATTTGGCGAGGTATAGTGAATTCAAGCTACGCTGGCGTCTCCGGCGGTCTCGGTGCGCTCAAATACGCAAAGGCCGCTAGGGCGGATCTTGAAGCCGCCCTGGAATTGCAGCCAGACGCTTTAGAGGGCTCTGCCTATACTAGCCTCGGCACCTTGTTCTTTAGCGTTCCAGGCTGGCCAATCGGGTTTGGTGATGACGACAAGGCAGAAGAGTTGCTGAAAAAGGCGCTTGAAATAAACCCCGATGGTATCGACTCAAACTATTTTTTCGCGGATTATCTCACTAGCGAAAAACGCTACGATGAAGCGCGGGAATACTATAATCGAGCGCTCAATGCAGCTCCTCGCGCTGGTAGGGAGATCGCTGATCAGGGTAGAAGAGGTGAGATACAAGCAGCACTGAAGAAAATTGAAAAACGTTAGTTTTCACTGTTTAAATCATATGTTTATGCGGTGTCTAATTCTTCCAGTAGGCCGCCTATAAAGCTTCCGATCTGCATGTCACTAATCTGTCCAAAGTGATGTAGCCTCACTCGGCCCTGGTTTATCCAACACAACCAAGGTCGGGGTGCCCCTCATCTGATACTTGCCCATGGTCATGGGAATACAGCCTGTGTCAGACGCATTGTCCACCGCAACGGGAAAAGTCACTCGATACTCTTTCAGAAAACTCGCAGAGCAGCGGGGCTCATTACCGCATGATTTTCAAAAACGGGATGTAGAACCAATCACCTGCAGATGGTCATCGGCGTAGAGTTCATGCATTGCGCTCGCCTGCGGAACTCCATGCGTCACACAACCCGGGCACAGCATTTGAAATGCGTGCAGGACCACAACTTTTCCCTTTAGTTGATCCAAGGAGAGCGGCTCTGGGGTGTTAAGCCATTCAGAAACATCCAGCGCGGGTGCCACTTCATAATCCTCTAGTTGTGCCATGGTGCAATCTCCTGTGCGCTGCTTCTGGATAGAATAAAGTCGGACACCTTCGTCGTTTGTCGTCTGTCGCTTGCCGTTGTATTAGTGATTCACCGTTCCCGGCAGGGTCAAATCACCGGACGCAATATCCATCACGTCCACCACACATAACAGCGGCGCGTGTACGCTTTGATTGACGCGTAAGCCCGCTGTCACCCCATCGTAGCGGGCCGCTTCGACAGCTCCAATCTTGTCTAACGCAACTTTGACTTCTGCCGTATCGTCCTTAAACACAGGATCCCACCCCGGGCTGTCTAGCAATATTGGCAGGTCCGGCCAGGTTTTCGGCAACTGGGGTTGGGTATATCGACTACTCCCAGAGCGCCTTCTCCGCGCTCCTCATTGGGTTGCAGTACCACCCAGTGGCTGTGCTATATGTCACCATCGTTGCCTGTGTCGTTGTCAGCGTTCTCATCATAAAGCGGCGTGTTATCAAAGTTGGCATGGGCTGTGACTGCCAGCGCAAGTATGTCGGCATTTTTCTCGAAACCAACGATTGCACTGTCCAGGCTCGTCGGCCACACATAAGAGAACACATTACTTCCGGCCAGCTTCCCTGAAGGGGAGGGTTTGTTAGCTCCAGCCTCGGCGGATACGCCCCTATGAAACGTCGCGATATTGGCGTGGGTGGCGACTTTCGCATGGATAATGTCGAATGACGCCAGTGTATTGCTGTTCTTGTTTGTAGTCGCATGGATTCCGCCGGTAGGGTTGCGGTCGGCATAGATACACGGGCTGATCAGCATCGCTGTTAAAGTTGCAACGCTTAGTAGCGTTGTCGGTTTTATAGTTGGCTGCTAATATAGTATCGATGCGATACCAGTTTAGGCTCTCCTAAGATTCCGCTCTGGTCAATACTGTTTCGGTTCGATACTATTTAACGATGGAAGCTAATGATTCTCAACAATTACTGGAAAGGCTGGCAAGCTTATTGCGAAGTGAAAGTCGCAAGCTGCTGTTTGAGTTCGGTCTGCAGCCTGTGCATTTCGAAGCCTTGCATTATTTGTCGATCTGCAATCAATATTCAGATACACCAATGGCAGTCACCGAATACCTGGGCCAGACAAAAGGCTCGGTCTCGCAAACTCTCAAAGTATTGGAAAAAAAGCGCTTGTTGGATAAGACTACTGATGTCAGTGACAAACGCGTCACGCATATGGCGATCACCAAGAAGGGGAGAAAGCTAATTGACAAAGTGCTTCCTTCGCCCGCACTTGACATGGCTGGCGGGCAGTTAACGCAATCAGAGCTTGTGAAGATCAATAATGCCTTGAGAACACTGCTTAACAGCATGCAAAGAGCTAATGGCCGCAAATCTTTTGGCCAGTGCTCAGGTTGTCGATATAATATCAAAAACGGGGTAAACGATTTTCTTTGTGGGCTCACTGAAGAGCCGCTGTCCACAGCCGACACCCTGCTTATCTGTCGCGAGCATGAGCTCGGTTAGCGCCATAGAACTTCAATAATATTATTTCCGCGAGGCTCACAGCATGTTGCTCAAAGGCAAAGTTGGATTGCTCACCTGCGGGAGCAAGACCGCAAAAGCCGACATCGAGCTTCAGTCAGACGCTCTAGATTGCTCTGTATAGACCAGCCGCGGCACTTTTTTCTTCAACGTTCCGAGTTAGCCCATCGGATTTGGCGACGAAGACAAAGCGGACGAGTTACTGAAAAGGCGCGTGAGATAAATTCGGTGCGTTTTGTCTAGACTTACAAGTTGCTGCTCGGTGAAGTAATCAAACCTATGCCGCCTCAGCTGATTCTTTCAATTGGACGCACGGTAAGCGCTATTCCGCTAGCCGGTATCACCACCGGCGCTAGCGGCCAATTCCTTTCGTCTCGACCAGATAAGTCCAGCGAATCCAAGACCTAGTAGTGGCAAGGTAGCCGGCACCGGTATTTGATTGACGCTAGTGTGCGGTGCTAACAACACGGCTGGGACAATAGGTCCTTCATTCTCAATAATCACAACAAGTGGCTGTTCCGGTAGTGGCAAGGTAGCCGTCCCCGGTATTGGATTAACGATAATCTGCAGACCCAATAATACGATAGGTACGGCAGGTCCTCCATTCCCATTAGCGACGACAGGCTGCGGTGCAGCTGGAAATACTGGTGTCGCCAGGGGAGTGTTCGGGTTGGGATTCGGGCTCGGGGTCCGAGTCCGAGTCCGAGTGCGAGTGCGAGTGCGAGTCCGAGTTGGCGTTGGATTAAAATTTGTGACCGCAAAGGGAGAAATAGTACTGGGAGAGAAAATAGATTTCGAGATGTAGGTCTCCAAACCCGCATAAAAGCACGGAGAAATGCATAATCGTCTTTCTGAACCAGGGATAATTAGGCTCAGGCGTTTGCTCACAAACTGATTTTTTTCAAGATAAACCGCCTTCATTAAGTCAGCCTGACTGCTTGAAGCCCAAGTACAGATTAAAATAGATAACACAATAGTCGCTCGTACAATCACAATAATTTTCTCGTATTTGTTGCTATAACTGTGAGAGTGCAAAAACCATGCCACGCTGGTGAGTTTAGCGCTTGAAGTGATACATAGCGCACACTTCGGAGCCTCGTTTGTGACGGACTTCAATTTTTTTTACACTGAGATACACCCAGATCGAAGACGCAAAAATGTGCATGATTGCACGCTGTAAAGAAAACTGACAATGAACAGAGTGTTTTGGTTCGACGGTACCTATCCGTTTTCCAAATAGTTTACTCTCCCGTTGTGTTGTTAAGTCTTACAGCGGTAGAGTAGCAGCGATGTGTCATTAGCTGCGGTGGCCGTAGGCCGTCAAAGGCAGCTTTTTGAGCCAATCGGTTATAAAAATACTAAGTCAAAAAATGCATTGGATGATTTTTCGGGCACTATCTGCCGGCTTGTGTGCAGCCGGTAAAACTTGGATAACTGTATTTTCATAAGGATCAAAGCATGTTACTCAAAGACAAAGTTGGATTGGTCACCGGTGGAGGCGACGGCATTGGTCGCGCCACCTCTATCGTTTTCGCAAAGGATGGCGCCAGAGTGGCTGTTGCGGACATTCGCTTCTCGGCGGCTCAGGAAACCGTCGCCATGATTCATAAGATGGGCGGCGAAGCCATTGCTATTGAAGTCAATGTAGCAAACACCGAATCCGTAAAGACAATGGTTGAACAAACGGTCTCTGCTTTTGGTGCTTTGGATTGCGTATCTAACAACGCGGCATTAGGCGGTGGCTTTAATGCTATCCCTGATGTAGAGGAGGACCATTGGGATCGCTGTCACAATGTAAGCCTGCGTGGGGTGTGGTTGTGTATGAAGTACGAGATACCTGCGATTCTCAAATCAGGTGGAGGTGCCATTGTCAACATCGCCTCTCTATCGGGGGTTAGGGGAGAGGCACTGCAGTCGCCCTACAGTGCTGCAAAGGGTGGTGTTATTGCCCTGACAAAAACCGCGGCCGCGGAATATGCGCAAAAGGGAATCCGCGTTAATGCTGTTAACCCAGGTGGAATTCGTACCCGCGCACTACTGGATTATTTTGAAAAAGTCCCTGGCGCTGAAGAGCATACGGCAGCTGTTCATGCCATGCGCAGGCTCGGTGAGCCAGAAGAGATAGCGGATGCTGTGGCTTACCTATGCTCAGACAGGGCCTCTTTTATCACAGGCCATGCGTTAAACGTAGACGGCGGGGTGATGGTGAACCCCCACACATTCTAATCTTTTTCGTTGCGCCCTGAAGACATAACAGCTTCGCGTCGTTCGGCGATAACCGAAGCAAAGGCCTGTTTCGCTGATTCAATGGCGCACTGTTCTTCCCATGCCAGCGCCTCTTTGTAAGGCATGGAATATCCATCTTCTATCAACGGTTTGTACTGTTTAAGGATATGGGGCACGCAAGCGCACATCGCTTCTGCCATTTCCTTTGCTCGCGTTAACAACTCATCCGCCGCTACCACATGGTTTACCAAACCCCACTCGTAAGCCTGCTGTGCAAACACGGGCATGCCGGTAAACGATATTTCTTTCGCTCGAGATAGTCCTATCATACGCGGCAGTTTTTGGCTTAGGCCCCATCCCGGTAATATGCCCACGCGGGCGTGTGTATCGGCGAAACGTGCTTTTTCTGACGCTATGAGAATGTCGCAGGCCAGGGCCATTTCGAACCCACCCGTTACCGCATGGCCATTGATAGCTCCTATAATGGGGCCTTCAAACGCCTCCATGGCACGGGCTACAGTATTGTCAGCTTCTTCTGACGCGCTACCATCGCTTGACGACAGCTCTTTTAAATCGAATCCTGCGCAGAACGCCTTTCCATGTCCTGTCAGAATAACCACTCTAATGTCGTCGTCGTTTGTACAGTCGCTAAACGCCTCTACAAAATCGCTGCGCAATTCCCGCGAAAGGGCATTCATATCGTCGGGCCGATTCAAAGTGATAATGGCGTAGCCATCGTGTTTTTCTACCAGTACTTTATTCATCGTAATTCTCCAGTAGGGAGGGAGCTTTCAGCAAGCCTAGTTGCTTTGCAATGGCCGGACCACGTAGCACATCTTCGCCTTGCCACTCGGGAAGAGGATCATTGATCGCCAGCCAGCGCACCACAGCAGCGATGGTAGCCGCAGAGCAGGGCCTGTACTGTTCTACTAAATCTGCTATTCCCGCAGCCTTCATTACCTCGGTAATCACAGCGCCTGGCTCCAGATTAAAACAGCGTAATCCGCTGTCCGGATGTTCAACCGCAAGAGAACCTGCCATACGACCAAAAGCGGCTTTTGAGGAGGGATAGGCAAAGCCCCAACCACCTTTGTCGGCCGGTGCAGGTGGGTTCGTAAAAGCAGCGTAAGAGAGCATGTTAATGATGGTGCCCCGGTGTTGTTCAAGCATTCCGGGAAGCAGGGTTTTGACCAGTGCCAGAGGTGTGAAAATATTGCCCTGATAAATAGCGTCTATCTGTTTCCGGGTGACTTGCAACAGCGGCTCAAGGTTGCCGGTCCCCTGGTACACAGCGTTGTTAAAAAGCAATTCGACGCTACCAAAGTGATCCAGAGTTTGCTGGGCTGCTTTCACCATACTCTGTTCCTCCAGAATATCGGCCTGCAGACACAATGCTTCACCGCCGGCTCTTTTGACTGCATCGGCGGTCGCTTCGAGACTTCCTGGTAGAGAAGCAATCATACCTACGTGGTCGTAGCTTTCGCCTTCAGTGAGCGTGCGTGCGGTGATGGCCACGTTATAGCCTGCCGTTGCCAGCGCTACCGCCGACTCAGCGCCTATCCCACGACTAGCTCCGGTGACAAATGCGGTTGGTCTGTTCACTTATCTTGCTCCTGCTTGCTCAGAGACAGCAATTGTTGCAATGAATTTAGCGACTGTTCCAAATCACGGCTACCTAATAGCTCTGCGTACTGTTGCCAAATGGTTTCAGTAGACCGGGTGAGTTCCTGAATCAGTGTTTGCCCCGAGGCTGTAAACTCAATAAGTTTGGCACGAGAGTCGGTTGGGTCTTCCGTTCGCGTTACCAGTGCGAGTTCTTCTAGCTCGTGAACAATTTTCATCATTGATTGAGCACGTATACCGGCGGCGTTTGCCAGATCTACACTGCGGCTTGCTCCGTGGCGATCCAGATGCATAAAAACGGCGCGATGCCTTGCTCTAATACCGGCAATGCCTCGTGCCTGAAGATCCGCATCCAGACGCTGCTGGAAATCTCGCAACGCCAACATCAGGGTTTGGCCAAGTTCGTGTTTTTTGTATTTTGGCATTGTCAAAAATTAGTGAGATACGATAAACTTATAGTCAGTTTAGCTTACTAATAGAAAAAGGATCAAGTGATGTTCCAGGTTTTTGCTGCCACGCCAGAAGACATGGGGCCGGGTGAAATTGGCGCACATGCCGCTCGAGCCGAAGCGATGGGCTTCGATGGCCTGCAAGTCCCCGATGCTATCCACGATGGTTTATTACTGGCTGCCATGGCGCTTAATGCCACTGAAAAATTGATTGTGGGTACGGGCGTGTTAGTTGCCTTTCCGCGAAGCCCGATGACAGTTGCCGTTGCCAGCTGGGACCTTCAAAAAATGTCCGGGGGCCGGTTTGAGTTGGGGTTGGGTACGCAGATAAGACAGAATATCGAACAGCGGTACAGTGCGCGGTGGGATTCACCCGTGCCACAACTGCGTGAGTATGTGCAGTCCGTGAAAGCCATCTTTCACAGTTTTCAAACCGGCGACAGACTGGACTTTCAAGGTGAACATTATCAGTTTACTCGGCTGCAGCCGTTCTTTAATCCTGGCCCCATCGATCACCCGGATATCCCCATATTGTGCGGTGCGGTCGGCCCGCATATGACCAAAATGGTCGGCAAAATCGCCGATGGAATGATTACACACCCGACCAATACGCCACCGCAGTACATCCGCGAAGTGTGCGTTCCCCGTTTGCTGTCAGGCCTTGAAGAATCCGGCCGACAATTGCAGGACTTCAAATTGATTCTTGGGCCACTGACAGCGACGGGCAAAGATGCCGATATCGTATCGGCGCAGTGGGAAAAACAACGCAACATGCTGGGTTTTTTGTATTCCACACCCGCTTATTGGCCCAGCCTGGAGCTATTCGGTTGGCAAGACAAGGGCCAACAGCTTCTCGACATGACACGCTCAGGCAGTTGGCAGGATATGCCCACTATTATTACAGACGACATGCTTGCAAAGTTTGTTCCGCGTGGTAGTTATAGCGAGATCGCCGGCGTTTTTCGTGAGCGTTACTCAGGGCTAGCCAGTCGTATTACTTTTCCGATACCCGAAAACCCTGCTG
>JBLGAR010000066.1:0-26470 GCA_047612385.1 Cryomorphaceae bacterium
GTTGGAGTGGCGGGCAGCCACAAGAAGTGCAGATATTGGATTACCATAGATAGAGGTACAGGAAATGAACAAGCAACCTAAAAACCCGTTCCATCCTGGCGAGATGCTTCTCGAGGAATTCCTTGAACCCCAGGGTATGAGTCAGGCTGAGTTTGCGAGAAGAATAGGGTGGACCAAGGCGCGACTCAATGAGCTTATCCGCGGGAAACGTGGTGTAACAGCAGCGGCGGCATTAGACCTCGCTGACGCTTTAGGGACATCGCCAAAACTCTGGATGAACCTCCAGGTGACTTATGACCTGGATAAGGCGGCCGCCGCCAGGAATGCGGCATAACAGCATTATGAAAAATTCTATTTGGAGGGGCTAACAAACGCCTCCAAACAATATTGCGCGATTTTAAATGGCCTGTGATTCGTCCGAAACCGCATAGAATAAAGCGTTACGGAGGTAGTATGGCGCAACTTATATTGGTCGCTGATGCATCAGCTCATCAAGTCGTAGCTGAGTCCTGAAATGTGTCGAATAGATGAGCATAGCCCTCTGCGTCATGCCAAGCAGCCAGATCTTGCCAGTTAATGGCATGGTTCCTTGCGATGTCCAGTGCTTGCTCATGGCACTGGCCATCGCGTTCCAGGTACCACCATAGCAAGCGGTCTTTCACGCAGTCCGTTGGGCTAAGCAATCGTACGGTGCCCTGACTGGTTTTGAGGCCGGCAACTCTGTCGGCGGTAATTTGCTCATGGCCGACTGCCAGGGGTGCGGAAGGGAACTCCAGTGACCATTGGCATCCGTCTCTCTCAAAATATCTGGACGCCCCCTGTGAGTGGAATCCGATTTCCTGGAGTGCATCTGCAATTTTTCGTTTCCTGGAGTAAGACAGGTCGATAAAGTCCAGATCGAAGGAAGCGAAGCGCTCGTTGGTGTAGAGACACACACACGAGCCACCTACAAGCACCACCTCAATATCCCGGGCGGCCAGTGTTTCAACGACCAGTGCGGCCAGTTCAGCGCGGCTTAGCGCATTGATGTCCGTCACAGGGGCTTACCTTTGCGTCTTGGGCGTCGGCGGTCTAAAAGCAATTGCTCCTTCAGCACCGCTGGTGCGAAGCTCAACGCCTTGGTCAGCAGAGAATCGACCTCCTCTTTGAACATATAGCGCGGGTTAAAGACGAAGACACGAGTTCGGCCTACTTTGTCACTGACCAGTAGTCCGTCCCGCTCCATCCGCTCCAGATGCTTTTGAACATTGCTCACGCTCATGCCGAATGTATTGGCGATTTCAAGGGCATACCCTTGCCGCCTGGCTGCTAAAAACAGCAGGACGCGCTCTGCACCTTCCGATCCGACTACGGCCTCAAGCATGTGGCTCTCGTATCTCTATTTAAACTATAAAGGAGGTTATATTACCTTAAAAAGAGGTTGTTTGGCGATAGGCCATTGAATTTAGAAGTGTTGTTGCGCCCGTGTGTGCCTCCACCATCAATAGAGTCCTCGGTGGTTTTATTGCTTTTTTTTCCGAATATGTTGCCTCATATACAAACAATATTGCCACATATGAAAACTATTGCGCCTCCATCCGTTTAAAATTGCGCCTGAATTGTGCATCGGGTGGATTCCGCGAACAGCTAAACCCATGGCACTTTGTTTGAAAAAACTAACAAGCTGGAAAGACAAATTTAGGAGTTGGTGCATAGGTACTGACAAGTTAACTTATTTCTGCGCGAAAAGTGTAATTTCAGAGCAACCAAATTAGGATAATACGGTTAAAAGTGCGGCCTGATGACGTTTTTCAGGTTACTTGAGTCCTGTTTGTGTAGCTCCAGCCCATGGCCTTAAGCTAACTTGTCAGTACCGTATTTCCAGCTGACCTCATTCTCAGAGAACCATAGGTCTGAGAAGTCGGAGAAGGTGGGTGTATCGGATTGTACTTGCACCTTTCGTGCGTCGTGGTCATTAAATTGAGCTACGCGGTCTGAGTTCGGAAAGTAGGCAGCGTAGTCAAATGTTCCGAGAAGAATCTCGGCCTCCACACGTTCTACAATGGTTTGCAGCCTTTTTCGATTGGTTGGCTTGTCGCTGAGTTTGGTGTACTCGCGGCAGCGCACCCCCCGATAACGGAAATCGATAAAGAGGAGGCCTCGACGTTCTCGAATAGATCCCATGACAGCCCCCTTATTGAATGCCGGCCATAAGGGCGGCAGTAGCAGTGGGGCGGGCCATATCTTTCTCAATGCGCTCCCACACATAGAGAATTTTGCGGCCACCGAAGGGACGGATGTAATGGATGCCCTCCAGGAGGACGGAATCCTTCAGGCGGTTACGAATGGTTCTGGGGTCGTACTTGATGCGATTTGAAAGTTCATCTGTGGTGAGATAGGTAAGTGAGTCCATAATCTTCGCTCCTAGCGATTAGGTAACCGGTAGAGCCCAATGCCCTGTTGATCACCTTATGGAACAAAGATCGCACGGACTTTGAAGTCTTGCTTGGCGGAGGGAAATTAGGAATTCTGGAGAGTAAGGCTGGGGAGAAATACTCAAGGTGAGCACTTTTCCGCCCCAATAAATCATCGAAAAATCCAGGCCGAAGGCCTGGGTTTTTCGCGCCTGAAGTGGAGGATATTACCTAGCAGAAAAGTGGGAACGGTGTTTATCGAGGGGAAATAGTATTACGAAAAGTAGAGGCCAAAAATTGGACAGAAAGAGCCTGGGCGCAGGGTGGGCCCATTTTGGGCCCCATTTGGGCCCCAGCGGAAAACGATCAAAAACCGACCAGCCTTGCGCGATCAGAATACTGTGCTAAGCTAATGATAACTAAAGAAAAATAACAAAAAAAGAATGGTAGCTACGGGTGGACTTGAACCACCGACCCCAGCATTATGAATGCTGTGCTCTAACCAACTGAGCTACGTAGCCATAAACAGTCGGGACTTGCTGTCCCTGAAGAGGCGCGCATTCTCGCGATTTTGCCTTGGCAAGTCAAGCCCTGCCGAGTGCTGAGGGCGTTGAGAGTATTCATTTTTTCCAGTGTTGTGTATTCTTCGTTTCAAAGCCGAATTTCAGGAATTGCCGTGGCCGACTTTACCCTCTGGGGCGTAATCGCCTCGCCCTATTTGCTGAAAATGCAGTCGATTTTGGATTTCGCCGAACACAACTGGCAGCGCTGGCCAGACCAAGCGCCTTGGCCCGCTGGGTTGAAGATGATGTGGCGTTTAAGCAAGGCACGCAAGCTAGGAGCCATTAAACGATTTCCCGAGAGGGTAGAGGGCTTGGACGAGTACCCGGCTGTACCCTTTTATACGGCCGATGGCAGGGAATTCTTCTACGACTCTACCGGGCTCGCCCTGCACCTGGATCAACATACCCATAGGCACGATGCGCCACTGGTGCCAGAAGATTCCGCGCAAGCGTTTGTTTGTCGTTTAATCGACGAGGCCTTCGATGAGTTTGGCTTGTACATGGTTCATCACAATCGCTGGGTGACCTCTGCAAAAACTAACAAGATGGGAGTTGTTACCGGCAAAGAGATGGGTAAGTTGCTCCCGATAGGTATCGGCAAGCTTGTTGCTCGGAGTATGCCGCGGCGGCAGGTGCGTCGCTGTCCCTACTTGTTTAGCGTCGCCCCGGAGGGTTTTGAAGCCGGCGTGACTGATGCTCTTACTCCGCCATCTAAAGAAGGCTTTCCTGCCACCCATGAGTTGTTAGATACCGCCTGGCGGAGTTATCTGGCTGCTATGGAAGCATTGTTAACGGAGCAACCGTATTTACTTGGCGATCGGTTTACCCTGGCCGATGCCAGTGCCTACGGCCAGTTGAGCATGAACTTGATCGATGGCAAGGCGGCAGATCTGATTCAGGAACTGGCGCCGACCACCTACAACTGGTTGTGCCGAATCAGGGATGGAGCGCATGTCGGTAGCCGCGGTGAGCTTTATCTCAGTGACCACCTTGCCGCGTTACTGGAGGCGATTTCGGAAACTTTTGTACCGCTGATGCAACACAATGACGCGGCGTATAAGGCTGCCGTGTCGGCGGGAGAATCCCAGTTTAACGAGGCTGCTTTTGATCAGGGTAGGGCGTTGTATTCTGGCCAGCTCATGGGCCACCAATTTCGCGCCGTAGCAAAGAGCTTTCAAATACCAGTTTGGAACGATCTGTGTTCCAGTTGGATTGAACTAGATAATGAAGCACGACAAAAACTGACCCGACAGTTTGGCACCTTGAATAACCTGGCCTTTCAAGAGTAGTGCTCGTGTTATTCCTAATCTTGAAGTTTGATCAGAGGGTGGTAGCTTCTAGACATTAAAGCGAAAGTGGATTACGTCGCCATCTTGAACAATGTAATCCTTGCCTTCAAGGCGCCACCGGCCTGCATCTTTTGCGCCCTGTTCGCCTTTGTATTCAATAAAGTCATCGTAGCCAATAATTTCTGCGCGAATAAACCCTTTTTGGAAATCAGTGTGGATGACGGCGGCCGCTTCGGGTGCTGTCGCTCCCACTTTTACGGTCCAGGCACGGACTTCTTTTTCACCAGCTGTGAAATAGGTTTGCAGCCCAAGCAGGTCGTAGCCAGCGCGAATGACCTTGTCGAGGCCCGGTTCTTCCATGCCCATATCGTTGAGAAACTCTAGACGCTCATCATCTTCGAGCTCAACAATTTCAGATTCGAGTTTGTTGCAAATAACCACCACGTAAGCGTCTTCGTCTGCAGCGATGCTTCGCACTACGTCCAGGTGAGGGTTATTTTCAAAACCTTCTTCATCAACGTTGGCTATGTACATTGTGGGTTTGATGGTAAGCAGAAATAGTTGGTTGGCGAGCAGGCGTTCTTGCTCGTTCATCTCCAGCGAACGGGCTGGTAGTGCCTCGTTCAAATGAGGTAGCAACTTATTTTCCAGCAGCGCTTTAAGTGCGACGGCCTCTTTGTCACCGCCTTTGGCCGAGCGAGTTATGCGCTGTAATTGCTTTTCACAACTTTCTAAGTCGGCCAGAGCCAGTTCAGTGTTGATGACTTCTATATCGGATTTCGGGTCAATTTTATTGGCGACGTGGATAACATTTGGATCTTCAAAACATCGCACTACGTGAGCTATCGCATCCGTCTCTCGGATGTTAGCCAAAAATTGATTGCCCAGTCCCTCGCCTTTCGATGCGCCTGCAACCAATCCGGCAATGTCGACGAACTCCATGGTTGTCGCGATTTCTTTCTGTGGTTTCACTATCGCCGAAATTTTGTTCTGACGGGGATCGGGAATTGGCACAACGCCCTCGTTGGGTTCTATGGTGCAAAAGGGAAAGTTTTCGGCATCAATACCCGCACGGGTCAGTGCGTTGAACAAAGTGGATTTTCCGACGTTGGGTAAACCAACGATTCCGCATTTAATACCCATGGTTAAATCCCTGCTGCGCTTGCGCTTAGGCCGCGCTAAAACTGTGTAGGTGAGTCATCGCTTTGTTATCTTCGCCCGCTAGTAACAAGGGCAGCGCGGCAATGGCTTCGTCGATGCAGGCGTCGATGTGTCCACGGTCTACTTGCGACGGTGAACCCAATACATACCCCGTTACTTTGGAAGCATGTCCCGGGTGTCCGATACCAATTCTAAGGCGATAAAATTCTTTGTTGTTCCCAAGTGCAGGCACTATATCTCGAAGCCCATTGTGTCCGCCATGACCGCCACCGCGCTTGAAGCGACCCGTTCCGGTTGGGATATCCAGCTCATCGTGGGCTACCAATATTTCTTCAGGGGCTATCTTAAAGAAGCTCGCCAACGCTGCTACGGACTTGCCGCTGCGGTTCATAAAGGTTGTGGGAATTAACAAACGTAGGTCGTGTCCGGATAGTGTGACTCTGGCCGAAAGACCGAAAAATTTGGATTCTGGCTGTAAGCTTGTACTGCTTTGACGCGCCAGTTCGTCAATAAAATCGGCGCCCGCGTTGTGGCGAGTCCCCCGGTATTCGCTACCGGGGTTGCCCAACCCAACAATCATTTTGATAGTTGCTGTCAACGCGAGTGCCTATCACGCCAAGGAAA
This sequence comes from Cryomorphaceae bacterium, assembly GCA_047612385.1. Classification (GTDB taxonomy): domain Bacteria; phylum Pseudomonadota; class Gammaproteobacteria; order Pseudomonadales; family Halieaceae; genus JBALVT01. Next base: position 6,031 of record JBLGAR010000066.1, read on the forward strand.
TTATTCCCCGCCGTCGCCTTCTTCTTCTTCTTCGCCATCAGCATCAGCGACAACTTCATCCTCACCGTCACTTGCGACCTTAGGCGCAACGATAGAGGCAATCGCCAGGTCGTGATCTTCACCCAGCGCCAGCGCTACCGAGATGACACCCTCAGGTAACACGACATCGGAGAGGTGAACAATCTGTCCCACTTCAACTGCCTGCATATCCACGGCAAGAAATTCTGGGATATCGGCAGGAAGACATAGGATCTCCATTTCTGTTACCTGATGCTGAACCATGCCGCCGTCTTGCTTAACCCCAATGCTGATGTCTTCATTGATGAAGTGGAATTGCACGTTAACCTTGATGGCAACTTTGTCATCGATACGCAGGAAGTCGGCATGTATTACCGAGTTTCTGGCCGGATGGCGTTGGAGGTCTTTTAGAATCGCCTTTTCTTTTTTACCGGCCACGTTGATAGACAATACATGAGAGTAAAATGATTCGTTTTCCAAGCTTTTTTCCAGATCTTTACAGATGATGGTCAATGGCTGTGGATCTTTGTCACCACCGTAAATGATGGCTGGTATCTGGCCGTCCGCGCGACGCAGGCGGCGGCTCGAACCTTTCCCCATGTCCTCGCGAACTACTGCTATTACTTCAAATTGGTCTGACATAGTCATGACTCCTTTGATAAGACATTACTTCGCTTACGACCGGCTTGGTAATGCGTTTTGGTTTACGATATTCCTATTGGAACATCGCGCTAATGGATTCCTCATTGCTGACACGCCGCATTGATTCTGCGAGCAGGTCTGCAATAGTGAGCTGGCGAATCTTAACGACTTTGCTCGCCTCATCACTAAGAGGAATCGTGTCTGTTACTACCAGCTCATCGAGCTGGGAGCCTGCAATATTTTCCAGTGCTCGCCCTGACAGTACCGGGTGAGTGCAGTAGGCGACGACCTTTGATGCGCCGCGTTCTTTAAGCGCATCAGCTGCTTTGCACAAGGTGCCAGCGGTGTCTACCATGTCATCTACCAATAGACAGGTGCGGCCTTCTACTTCACCAATCAGGTTCATTACCTGAGCTTCGTTCGCTCGCGGGCGACGTTTATCAATAATCGCCAGATCAGCATCGTTCAGCTGTTTAGCGATTGCCCTGGCTCTAACCACACCGCCAATGTCGGGCGACACAACAATCAAGTTGTCATAGTCGCAGGCCACAATATCGTCTTTCAATATTGGCGACCCGTAGACGTTGTCCACCGGGCAGGCAAAAAAGCCCTGAATCTGTTCAGCATGTAAATCGCAGGTGAGCACTCGATCAACCCCGACGCTTACCATCATGTCTGCCACCACTTTAGCGGTAATAGGAACCCTTGCAGATCTTACGCGGCGATCCTGACGAGCGTAACCGAAGTAGGGGACGACCGCCGTAATTCTCGTTGCCGATGCTCTTCGCAGTGCATCGATCATCACAATCAATTCCATCAGGTTGTCGTTGGTCGGTGCGCAAGTTGGCTGGAGGATGAACACATCCTTACCACGCACGTTTTCATTCAACTCAACGGCAACTTCACCGTCGCTGAACTTTCCGACGTCGGCTTTACCCAAGGACAAATACAATCTGCTGGCGACTTTCTGTGCCAGTTCCGGGTTGGCGTTACCTGTAAACACCATCATTTTTGAGGACACGGTGATCTACCTTTCAACGGTTTGTGATGTAACCTTGGTCCATAAAAATAGTGCTATACACCCAATGTGTACAACACCTCAATATGGCTGGGGTGGCAGGATTCGAACCTGCGAATGCTTGGATCAAAACCAAGTGCCTTGCCGCTTGGCGACACCCCAATAAAACTGTGGGTATAACTGAAAAAATGCTTCAAGCTAGATCAGGGGGTACGGGCGAGTAATTCAAGCCCCGGGCTACAAACCCCTGCCACTTTGCGGGTAACTTCCCGTGTGCGGCGTCTGCCTCTGCTTTGCTGTTAAAACTGGCGAAAATACACGCGCCAGTTCCAGTTAGTTTTGCCTCTCCGAATTTGTCTAACCATTTCAATGCCTTATCTACCTCTGGGTAGAGGCTTCTGACAAGTGGCTGACAATCGTTCCGAGAGTCCCCCTCAAAAAAGGACGCCATTTTGATTGCAGAGGCATCCCGTGTCAATTGCTCGTTGGAAAATATTTCCGCAGTACTGACCTTGCAGTTGGGAACCACCACCAAATACCAGCATTCGGGTAGCTCGACCGGGGTTAGGATGTCCCCTATCCCCTCTGCCCAGGCCGATCGACCAGCGACAAAAACGGGCACATCTGCCCCCAGGCTCGTTCCCAGGTTTACTAGATCTTCGTTGCTATAGTTCAGGTCCCATAGGTGGTTGAGTACCAGTAACGTCGTGGCGGCATTTGAGCTTCCGCCCCCAAGCCCGCTCCCAGAAGGTATCTGTTTGTCGACCTGAATATGCACTCCCAGTGAGTTGCGCCTCAATTTGCGAGCCGCGCGTAAGATTAGGTTTTCTGCCGGTGGAATGTCCATTGCAGGCATGTCCAACGTGATCTCGCCTCTATTATTGGGGGTGAAACTCATCGTGTCGCCCCAGGCGAGCAATTGAAACAGAGTTTGCAGCTGGTGGTATCCGTCAGGTCTTCTACCTGTGATGTGCAAAAACAGATTGAGTTTGGCGGGCGATAATACGGTTAAAGGCGTTCTCATTTGATATTTTCTGTCATCCAATTGCGCATGATCAGGCGCACCTGTGTATCAGCATGCGCCATATTGATTTTGGTGGGGAGCAGAAAGCGACTAAATGGCTTGTATTGCTCGTAGCTAATCGTCCACCCCAATTGTACCAGCTGCTTCAATTTACCTTGTAAAAATTCCTGCTTATCAATAGCGGCGTCAGGATGTGGTAGGCCTTTCAACCAGTACGGCAGTGCCTGAAGGGGTAGTTCAATACCCGTATCAGTGTACATCGATGTGGTATCAGACACGTTGTAGTGTCGAGTTTCCTCGGCTTGTATGACCTCGATGACCTCGCCATCGCTAGAGATAGTGGTTGCGCTGAACCCCAGTGGTCCGCTGAGCCTGACCAGCGTGTGTTGTTTGTCCTGTAACCAGGAGATGGACGTAGATTCTGCGCGATCTAGACTCCTAAACGCCATCTTTCCCTGCATTTTCCAATGCTCAAGGGTGCTCAGGGCCGAGGATTGCTGCTGCCAGTTTTGCGGGGTTTGGTCGAGTCTCGCCGGTCCTGCGCAGCCGGCTACCAGTATCGTAAGGGCCAGTATAGTAACGGTCGGGAGCGAACTAAATTTGCTGAAGCACATCTAGCGGGTGACCTCGAGATCCTTAATACCAAGGCGCTTGAGTGTGGAAGTCAGAATTTCATGTTGGGGATCTTTGATTAGAGCTCCACGCCAGACGTCTTTTGCCTGTGAAGTTCGCCCTGTGATCCACAGGACTTCGCCAAGATGGGCGGCCACCTCTGGGTCTGGATATCCGGTGTAGGCTTTGGTTAGGAACTCAATGGCCTCTTCATAATTGCCCTGGCGATAAAGAACCCAGCCCATACTATCTAATATAGCCGGTTCCTGCGGTTGCAATTTCAAGGCTTTGGATATCAAAAAGTGGGCTTCTTCAAAGCGTTGGGTACGATTGGCCAGGCTATAACCTAGAGCATTTAAGGCGGTTGCATTGTTGGGTTCGAGGGCAATAATGCTGCGCAGATCACTTTCCATCAATGCCAGATTGTCTTGTTTCTCACCCAGCATAGAGCGGGTATAAAGTAGCGCCGTGGAGTTGGGAAACTCAAGTAATGACGTATTGGCCAGAGCCAAGGCCGCGTCGGTTTCGTCGGCTTTGGCCAGTAGGTCGACCTCCAAACTGTACAGCTGTGCTGCAAACTCCTTCTTGTCCTGCCTTAGCTCCGCAAAATAGTCACTCATCCGATCTGGCTGCTTGCTGCCAATCAGAATATTGCCGATACGGCTGTTCGCGCTGAAAAAGTCTCCGCCGCTTTTCACCTTCCCGTAGTGTGAGAGCGCCTCTTCAAGCTCTCCCCCCTCTTCGGCGATTCTGCCGAGATAGTATTGTCCCTCGTTTATTCGCTGTCCCAGGCTCAACATTTCACGCAAATAGGCTTTAGCTTTGTCGCTTTCACCTGTTTCACGGTTCAAAAGTGCCAGCGAGAATAAAATATCTCCATCGCGTGGTGACTGCGCTGAAAGTATTTCAAACTGCTTTTGCGCCTCGTCTAAGTCCGAGCGAGTCAGCAGCCGCGCGTATTGCAACCGCAGGCGTTTGTCCTCAGGTTTTAGTTCCAGTGCGGTCTGTAATCTCGCGAAAGGCTCGTCAGCGCCGCTCTCCACCAGTAATTTAGTTTCTAACAGTACGGCCTGATCTTGGTAGGGTTCCTGATCGAAAATGGCGTTGAGTTTGTCCAGTGCCTGTTCCGCTCGGCCTAGCTCCCCCTGGATGAGGGCCTGTGTGAGCAATATTTGGACGTCAGTCGGGAACTCCTGAGCCAGTTCGTCAATACCCTCTACTAGCTTCATTTTATCCTGAGTACTCAGAGCTCTAAAACCATTCAATAGCATGGGATACTGAGCTTTACCGCCGCTTCGTCCAACGACCGCAAGGTGGGGGAGAGCTTCGACCACTCGCCCCTTGCGGGTCAGAAGATCCGCTAAAATACTATTCACTTCGACGTTGTCGGGTTCTGATCGCACCCACAAACTTGCGGCTTCTAGCACAGACTCCTCATCTCGCATGAACTGCGCCAGATGCGTCGTGTGGGCGTGTACTCCAGGGTCGTCAAGGATACGGGCCTGGTCGCGATAGTTCTTTAAAGCGACTTCGTAGGAATCGCGTCTCAATGCGAACTCGGCAACTAACAGGGGATATAGGCTATCCGGTGGAAAGGGTCTCTCCGGTATTTCGACTTCCACTTTTTCTTCTGGCTCAGCCGCAATCACAACCACAGCAGCTTCTGGTTCGACTAACGGAGCGGGGGACTCAACGGTATCTGTGGAAGCGCAGCCGACAAAAAGTGTTAGGACAGCGATACTCAAAAGAAGGCGTAGCATAGAGGTGTACAAGCAATTAATCCGGAATAAACAGCTCCTAATAATGACACAGGTAGCGGTGGAAACCCACACTCGCCGCCATGGTGTTAACGCTGCAGCCGGGCCGAACGAAATGGAGTTTGTGAAGATTGCCGAAAGTCTGCAATTTGGCTCGTAACTTGTTAAAATTAAAGCCAATTTTCGCCTAATATGCTAAGGTGCGCGCCTTTTGAAGTAATTGGCTTCCGCCTTTCCATGATGCTGCTGAGAACTTTGGAGTTCGCGTAAACTACCTATGAACTTGATCGCTGTGGGTATCAATCACAATTCTGCGGCCGTAGAGGTGCGCGAGCGGGTGGCTTTTGCTCCAGAGCAGGTTAGCGAGGCCTTGGCAGACGCCTGTGTTGATGCTCAACTCAATGAAGTTGTCATTCTATCGACTTGCAATCGAACGGAGATTTATGCGATAGCCTCGGATGATATGGCGGGTGCGGAGAAAGCTCGTCAAGTTATTACCTGGATGGCAAATTATCATCATCTGTCGGCTGAAGAACTCAGTGATTGTGCCTACCATTATGAATCTGAGGAGGCGTTGCATCATATGATGCAGGTGGCCAGTGGTCTTGATTCAATGGTTCTGGGTGAGCCACAAATTTTCGGGCAGATGAAGTCTGCGTTTTCTGTAGCGTCAGATTCAGGCACAGTGGGCAGCGAGCTCGGCCGTTTGTTCCCCAGGATATTTTCGGTGGCAAAGCGTGTTCGCACGGATACGGCGATCGGTGACAATCCGGTCTCGGTCGCTTATGCTGCGGTCGATCTTGCGGGCCATATATTTTCGAATTTGAATTCCACTCGTGCTTTGCTGGTGGGTGCGGGCGAAACCATCGAACTGGTCGCGCGGCATTTGATTCAGGCCGGTGTGCGCAAAATAGTTATCGCCAACAGAACGCTGGGGCGAGCGCGCGAGTTGGCGCAGCAGTTCGGTGCCGAAGCGGTTTTATTGTCGGAGATACCTGAGCAGCTGGTTCACTCCGATATTGTCATTACCTCCACGGCCAGTCAGCTTCCAATATTGGGTAAAGGTGCTGTCGAGCAGGCACTAAAAGTTCGCAAGCATCGGCCAATTTTGATGGTTGATATAGCCGTTCCCCGCGACATAGAAGTTCAGGTCGGTGAGCTGAGCGACGTCTACCTGTACAGTGTGGATGACCTGCGAGAAATCGTAGAGCAGAATATGCGTAGTCGCCAGACCGAGGCAAGAAAAGCCGACGTTATTATTGCTGAGGGTGTGCAGGTTTTTCTCGAAGAAATACGTAGCCTTGCCGCGGTAGATTCGGTGAAGGAATATCGAAAAATGGCAGAAAATTTGCGTGATCAGGAGTTGAATCGAGCTGTGCGAGCGCTGTCCAAGGGAGATGATCCCGGCCAAGTAGCGGCGATGCTGGCGCGCAATATAACCAATAAGTTAATCCATGCTCCCACCACAGGGTTGAAAGAGGCGAGCGCTGCTGGCAGGCAAGACTTGCTTGTCATGGCGAGAAATCTCCTGGGGCTGAAGCTTGAAGCGAGCACTGACCAAGACACGATTGAAGAGCCAGTAAACGAAGATCTGGGCGACCGTGCGGAAGGCGATATCACTCAAATGACCATCGATACATCGGAACGAACACTGCAATGAAAGAATCGATTCTAGGCAAGCTGGATGCATTAAGCGATCGGCATGAGGAAGTTTCTGCTTTGCTGGGTGACAGCGAAACAATCGCCGATCAGACCCGGTTTCGAGATCTGTCCCGCGAGTATTCCGAGTTGGAAACGGTGATTCAGGTCTACAATAAATACCGTTCGGTCAAGTCTGATCTCGATGAAGCCACCTCAATGCTGGAAGACCCGGATCCCGATTTGCGCGACATGGCTAAAGAGGAAAAGCTCAGCGCTGAAGCTGGATTGGCTAGCCTGGAACTTGATCTACAAACCTTGATGTTGCCCAAAGATCCCAACGATTCACACAACGTGTTTCTCGAGATTCGAGCCGGCACTGGGGGTGATGAAGCGGGGATTTTTTCCGGAGATTTGTTTCGTATGTATTCTCGCTATGCGGAGAACCAGCGTTGGAAGATCGAAGTGCTGTCGGAACGCCAGAGTGAACAAGGTGGTTACAAGGAAATCATTGCTCGCGTGGAAGGCCGCGATGTTTACGCCAATTTGAAGTTTGAATCTGGCGCTCACCGTGTTCAGCGTGTTCCTGAAACTGAATCACAAGGGCGTATTCATACATCAGCGTGCACGGTAGTCGTCATGCCAGAGCCGGATGAACTGGACGAAGTCGAAATCAACAAAGGTGACTTGAGAGTCGATACTTATCGCGCCTCTGGTGCTGGCGGTCAGCATGTCAACAAAACCGACTCGGCGGTACGTCTGACTCACTTGCCCACTGGTATTGTCGTCGAGTGTCAGGACGAGCGCTCTCAGCACAAAAACAAGGCGCGTGCGATGTCTCTTTTGCAAGCTAAGTTGTCGAGCAGTGTGCAAGACAAGCAAGACGCCGAGCAGGCAGCGGAACGCCGTAACCTGGTCGGTACTGGCGATCGATCAGGTCGTATTCGCACTTACAATTACCCCCAAGGGCGAATTACCGATCACCGGATTAATCTTACTCTGTATAAATTGGCTGAGGTTATGGAAGGCGACATGGGTTCAGTCATCAACCCGCTGCGGCAAGAATATCAAGCAGATCTGTTGGCTGCACTGGCTGAGAAATAATGTCTACGGTGCAGGCATTGCTTGAACAAGCCGGGGACTTGTCCACTTCAAGCTCTCGCCGTGATGTCGAAATATTGCTCTGTCACTGCCTACACAAGAACCGAGCCTGGCTTTACACCTGGCCGGAAGTCGAAGTGGAACCCGATGGCGAAGAACGTTTTTCGAAACTGCTCTCCCAGCGCAAACGCGGTGTTCCGATTGCCCACTTAACGGGTGTTCGAGATTTCTGGACATTTGAGCTGGCAGTCAACAGGCACACCTTAATACCTCGCACGGAAACCGAAACTCTTGTCGAGTGGAGCCTGGAACTGGCATTGCCAGGCGACGCGTCGGTTCTGGATCTTGGGACCGGCAGTGGTGCAATTGCCTTGGCCATTGCCAAGGAGCGTCCGCAGTGGGCGGTAGTTGCAGTGGATGCCAGTGAAGAGGCGCTTAAGGTTGCCGAAAAAAATGCGCGCACGCTGGGTCTATCCCATGTCCGATTTGTTCAATCAAACTGGTATAGCAAGTTATCGGGTGGGATGTTTGATCTGATAGTTGGCAATCCTCCTTATATAGATGAATCAGATGCTCATCTGGACCAGGGAGATCTCCCACACGAACCACAAATGGCGCTGGTGTCAGCAGAAAAGGGGCTGGCAGATTTAGAGCAAATTGTCGTTAATGCTTCGAAATATTTGCATCCACGTGGGTGGCTCTTGTTGGAGCATGGTTATGATCAGGGGGCAGCGGTTCGAGCGCTTTTTGGAGGCAATGGATTAGAGAGAATTGAAACGCGGTTAGATCTGGCTGGCCAGGAACGCGTTACTGGAGGATATCGCTGTGCTCAGTGACGACCAACTGGAACGTTACAGCCGTCAGTTGCTGATCCCGGAGTTTGATTTTCAGGGGCAGCAAAAATTGATCGACTCGACCGTGTTGATTGTAGGATTGGGTGGATTGGGTTGTCCTGCAGCCTTATATCTTGCCGCAGCTGGCGTGGGCAATTTAGTTTTGGCCGATGGCGATGTGGTGGAGCTGAATAATCTGCAGCGCCAGATCGGCCATGGCACCTCCGATATTGGGAGTAACAAGGCGCATTCCCTCGCCGCTTCGATCGCCGCTTTGAACCCGGAGGTGAGCACCACTGTCATTCCGAGTATGCTTGACCAAACCGAGCTGAAAGATCTGACTGAAGGTGTCGATTTAGTGATCGATGCGACAGACAATTATCCTATCCGGTACACGCTTAACAGAGCCTGTATTGATGCTGGTTTACCACTGGTGTCTGCTGCTGCGGTTAGAACTGAAGGGCAGATCAGTGTATTTGACCCGACTAAGGGTGGTCCCTGTTACCGATGTCTTTACCCTCTCGAAGGCTCTGAGACTGCGCTCAGCTGCAGTGAAAGCGGTGTGATGGCGCCGGTGGTTGGTGTAATCGGATCTCTGCTGTCGATGGAGGCTATCAAGGTGCTGTCAGGGTTTGGCAAAAGTTTGCGGGGGTATTTGCTGATATTGGACCTGGCGACAATGGATATTCGACGCCTCGCGTTGCCCCCTAAAGCGGACTGTCCTGATTGCTCGCACCTTCGCTGAGTACAGGCAGGGGCTTTTTCATCCAGCCGCGCAAACGCCACACTACCAGCATGGCTGCGACGCCTATTCCTGCAATCATTCCTTTCCAAAAACCAACCGTACCATCGACTGCATTGTCGCTCGCAATTGCGCCCAGGTAGTATCCCAGTGGAAGTGCGATCAGCCAGTAGGCGATGACCATCACCAAAAACGGAAATTGAGTGTCCTTGAACGCGCGCAAGCTGAATGATGCGACGACCTGAATAGCGTCCAGCACAATGAACAACCCGGCCAGACGAATCAGAGCAAGCGCCATGACAAGTATCTCCTGATCGTCAGTGTAAGCATGCACAATCGCTTCTGGGGCACCCAGGAGAATTAGCATGATGCCAATCCCTATCAGCAGGGCGATCATTGCGCCGCATTTAATTGAGAGATGGGTGCGCGACTTGTCGCCCGCTCCAATTGCATGACCGATGCGAGTGGTCATGGCGGTGCCAATACTCAGCAGTGGCATGTACACGACATCCCAAACATTCACCGCGATTTGGTGGGATGCGATAGCGGTATTGCCAAGTCTTGCAATGCAAAGTCCAATAATTGAGAACACGGCAACCTCGAGGAAAAAGGTTAAACCGATGGGTAATCCCAAGCGCATTGTTTGCAACATCTCCGCTACCTTGGGTGTCACAAACTTCAGTGACGGTAGGTAGGGCTTTAGGGTCTCCGCGCGTGTCATGTAAAAGGCGATGAGTATTGGCCCCAGCCACATGGAGATCGCCGTCGCCCAACCACAGCCTGCTGCGCCCAGCTCTGGGGCTCCCCATTTGCCGTAGATAAAAGCGTAGTTCAAGGGGATGTTGGCGAGAAACCCGATAACGCTAGCCACTGCAAAAGGGCGCATTATTCCCACGCCCTGAGTGTGACAGCGCAGTGCCTGAAATATCGCTGCTGCTGGAAGACCGAAGGACGTCGCCTGCAAGTAAGACAGAGATTTTCGATAAGTCTCCGGATCCAGGTCCAGCAGTTCGAGTAGCGGCCCGCAGTAATAGCAAAGCGGTGCTGCCAGAAAGCCCAATATCAGAGCCAGCCACAAGGATTGCGGCAAAGAGTCTCTAATTTTCTGAACTCGCCCGGCGCCAAAATCCTGGGCAACGATAGCGGTGGTGGCCAGCATGACACCAATGAAGAAAAGATAAATTGGAAGCCAGATATTGTAGCCAATGGCGATAGCGGCGAGGTCCATCGCACCGTATTTCCCAGCCATGATAGTGTCGACTACCCCAGTTCCCATTTGTGCCAGTTGGGCGACAAAAATGGGGAATGCCATAGTCAGCAGCGCTCTACTTTCTCGCCAGTATTTTTTTGAGTTGTTATTTAACATTGTCTACTGTTGTTTAAATGGTGCCTGAAGGGTTAGTCCAGGTGTGATTTTTTAGGAAACCTTTTGCGGTCTTTCTTGTCACATTACAACAACAAAACAGGATAAGAGTCTATGAACGCGCTAGCAGATTTGTATTACAGCATACACCACGCAATTTTTCGCCCTTTGCGTCACCTGGATGGATTGGCTCCATTGGCTCTGCGGCTCTACCTGGTGCCAGTGTTTTGGATGGCTGGTACTCAAAAAATATCAGGAATAGACAGCACAATTGAATGGTTTGGCAACCCTGACTGGGGGCTTGGTTTGCCGTTCCCCGAGGTGCTGGCGTATATGGCAGCTTATACCGAGGCCATTGGAGCCCTCTTGCTGTTGGTGGGTTTGGCAACGCGCTGGATCTCTATCCCTCTTATCATCACCATGCTGGTTGCTATTTTTGCAGTGCATTGGGACAGTGGCTGGGCTGCCATTGCTGATTCTGGGTCGGAGGACGTGGCCGTCAGATTAGGAACTGCCAGAGAGTTGTTGCAGGAACATGGCAATTACTCCTGGTTGACGGAGAAGGGCGGTTTCGTCATTCTCAATAACGGAATCGAGTTTGCCGTCACTTATCTCATTATATTGTTCGCGTTGTTATTTACCGGTGGTGGGCGCTACGTCAGCGCTGATTACTATCTCAGTAAAATCTTTCCCAGCAAAGACTAGTTTCGGCTTCGCTCCCGATCTGTTCGGGAGCGAAGGCGCTTTTTCGTCCTGAACTATGCAGAGTAATTCCTCCCTCTTAATGGTAGACTAGCGCGTTTTTTAAGCACCTAGGGGATTTTACACTTTGATTAAGAGTTTGTTTGGGCGCAAAACCGCTACTCATGGATCGGCTAGGAACGACCGCGATTCCGTCGCCAGCCCTACCCAATCCGAGGAAGAGATCACTGCCGTTGCCGATGCGCCAAAAGCCGCGAATCCGGCATCTGGGCAGAAAAAGCGGGGACGCAACAACAAGCACGCCAAAAATGATGCCAAACCCTGGTCCGTGTCGGATTTTCCCGTAGACCCCAAAGAGGGCGAGGTTCGATTTCACGACCTGGGTTTACGCGATGAGGTGATGCGTGGCATTGCCGATATTGGTTTTAAGTATTGTTCGCCAATACAAGGTTCAGTTTTGCCGCACACGCTTCAGGGCAATGATGCAATTGGTAAAGCTCAGACCGGCACTGGTAAAACAGCCGCATTTTTGATTACTATTTTTAACGATCTTCTCACCAATCCCTCGGAGAGTGAACGTTTCCTGGCTGAGCCTCGGGCTCTCATTATCGCTCCCACCCGTGAACTTGTGATGCAAATTGCTGCGGATGCAGAAGACCTTGCCAAATATACGGGTCTGAAAGTGGCCACCCTTATCGGTGGAATGGATTATCAGAAGCAGCTAAACAGGCTCAATACCGTGGTGGTGGATCTTGTAGTCGCGACGCCTGGTCGTCTCATTGACTTTATGGGACGCCGAGATTTGTACTTGGATCATGTTGAGATTTTGGTACTCGACGAAGCTGATCGGATGTTGGACATGGGTTTTATCCCACAAGTGAAGCGGATTGTCCGGGCGACACCGGCGAAGGACCACCGGCAGACGCTTCTGTTCAGTGCCACCTTTACCGAAGACATTATTAAACTGTCTGAGCAGTGGACACACGACCCTATTACTATTGAAATCGAGCCGGAGCACGTGGCGACCGACTCTGTAGATCAAAAAGTGTATTTGGTAAGCTCTGAGCAGCGTTATCGGGTGCTCAATAATTTGTTGCGCCGGGATGGAACAGACAGTGTGATTGTGTTTGCCAACCGTCGAGATCAGGTTCGTAAACTGCATGAAAGGTTGCGTAAATCGGGAGTCTCCGCCGGTATTTTATCGGGTGAAGTACCGCAGAACAAACGAACTCGTACGCTGGAAGATTTCAAAAAAGGCGTTATTAAGGTACTGGTCGCTACAGATGTAGCCGGGCGTGGTATCCACGTGGAGGGGGTCAGCCATGTTGTTAACTACAATTTGCCTGAAGATCCTGAAGACTACGTCCATCGCATAGGTCGAACGGGCCGAGCGGGCGCTACGGGTACCTCAATTAGTTTTGCCAGTGAAGATGATGCATTTCTGCTGCCTGATATTGAGGCGCTGCTCGGAGAGCGTTTGGAATGCACTCATCCGCCTCAGGAGCTGTTGCAGTAAAACTGCAGAAGCACTATCTACTCTTGATGTTGCAATTGTTCGCACCAGAATAAGGTGGCACCGACTACCGCTGAGGGCACAACAAAGAAATTCACAATGGGTATGCTGGCGAACAATGCCACTACCCCTCCGAACCCCATACTGCTGAGGCGGTGAGATCGAACCGCCTCCTTCACATCAGTGAAACTCAGCTGATGGTTATCCATTGGGTAGTCCACAAACTGTAGGCTCATCATCCAAGCACCCAATACAAACCATAAAAATGGAGATAGTGGGCTGGTCAGCGGGACAATTGTGAGTATGAATACGAGCAAAAACATCGGTAGATAATAAAGTAGTTTTAGCAGCTCTCGAATGATTCCTCGCGGAACCGCCATGAGTGCTGGTCCCAGGCCTTCCAGCGAATCCACTGGCCTCCCGGTAATGATTTCCTCAGCTTTCTCTGCCAACAATGCATTGAAGGGTGATGCGATGAGTAAGGCTAGGGCGGTGAACAGGTAGCCTGTTACAAGGCTGAATACGATCACGACAAGTGGCCATATAATCCATTCGATAAAGCTCAGCCAATCGGGTATCCAAGCTATAATTGCGCCTATCGTTGAATTCAGATAGCCATAGCCAATCCCAATCAGCGAGCTAAAAATTATGATGTTGATCAATAGGGGAATGATCACAAAAAGGCGCAACTTTTTATGTGTGAGCATTTTGGCACCGCGAATGACATAGCCTGCCCCCGTAGCGATATTATCTTTCACTGACTTTTCCCTTGGGATTAGCACAGGCCTGGCAGATACATACTTTTCCCTGCAATTGAGCTGGTATATTCTTCAACGCTTCCGCATCGATATTCGCGCTCTTACACCAGCATTCACCGATTTTGTTGTCAGCACTCATTGCGCACTGATTTTCCCCACTGCACAGAGGGCAAATTGAATCGGAAAAAACCACTTCTGTTTTCATTCTATTGTAAAACTCCTGGCTTACTGGCGGTATAATATAAAGACACTCACCAGTATCCGAATGCCAGTCACGCAATGCAAGACGACGAAGACAGTATTTTCCAACAAGAAATGTCCGGGGTAAAGCCGTTGGCGCATGCCAATCTTGTGGCCTTGCGAAAACGTAGCCAGCTCGATAAGGATTCTTCCTTGGAAGAACGGCGACGGGCCGCAGTAACCGGGCCAGAAGCAGATCGGAATATTCTGAGTGACGAAGGTCTTACACCGTTGGACTCGTGGTCAGTGCTGGACTACAAACGTCCGGGCGTTCAAAACGGCGTATTTCGTAAATTCAAACAAGGTCGCTATGAGCCCGATGCACATTTGGACATGCATCGAATGACGGTGGCCATGGCGCGTAAGGAATTGTTCAGTTTTTTAGAAGAGGCTCAAGCGCTGGGTTTGCGAACGGTACTGCTAATTCATGGCAAGGGAGAAAGTAAGGCAGATCGAGAGAAAAGCTCGATATTGAAAGCCTGCACCAATCATTGGCTGCCTCAATTAGCAGCGGTTCAGGCGTTTCATAGTGCACAAGCGCGGCACGGAGGTACCGGCGCGGTGTATGTGTTGTTGCAAAAAAGTGAGGAGATGAAGCGCAAAAATCGATTGCACTTCAACAAGGGGCGAGAGTCAACTTAGAGTAGTTTGCCCTGGCTGAGCAATATTATGCAGCTCCGTTCGCCCTGAGAATATCGGCATATTCGGTGCCGAGCTGATGTTCTCTCACAATTTCTAGTACCGATTGGCCTTCCTTGCCCGTCGCATTGATATTGCGATTCTCCGTCAGAAAGAAACCTACAAACAAATCGAAATCAGAAGAGCGCATACTTTGGTAAGACTTCAAAAGCATGTGAAAGTCTTCGTCGGTATTGTCGAAAGGCCGCACGGCCAGGAAACTCTTGACGTGGTCTTGGGTCCAAACTTCGTCCAGAACCTTCTCTTTATCTTTTCTCATTGTTTACTCGTTCCTGCTTAAATTGGGGATGGAGTCTTCTAGATCAGCTTGGCTGACAGAAGTTCGTTCACTATTTTGGGGTTGGCCTGGCCCTTGGATACTTTCATGATTTGACCAACAAAGAAGCCGATCAGTTTCTTACGCTTTGCTTCGTCGGCCGCCAGATACTGTTCCACTTGACTCGCATTGCTAGCTATGACTTCGTCTACCATCGCCTCCAGCGCCCCGGTATCACTAACCTGCTTCAAGCCTTTGGCCTCGATAATGTCCTGGGCTGAACCCTCGCCATTCCACATGGCTTCGAAGACTTGTTTGGCGATCTTGCCGGAAATACTGTTATCCAGAATGCGGGAAAGTAGCCCACTCAATTCCGGGGCTGAGACTGGGCTATGGTCAATTTCCAGGTCGGCGTTGTTGAGCTGTCCCAGCAGCTCTACCTGAACCCAATTGGCCGCGATCTTGGGGTCACCGCAACTCTTTGCAACGGTTTCAAAATAGTCCGCCAGGGGGCGATTCGCAGTCAAAACCCCAGCGTCATAGGTGTTCAAGCCAAACTCTTGCGAAAAACGCTCGCGTTTTTCTCTCGGCAATTCCGGCAGCAGGGCTTTTAGAGTAGCGACATACTCGTCGCTGATGACAATTGGTAGTAGATCGGGTTCTGGAAAGTAGCGATAATCGTTGGCCACTTCTTTACTCCGCATCGAGCGGGTTTCATCTTTATCGGCATCGTAAAGACGTGTCTCCTGGACGATGGACCCGCCATTTTCCAGGATATCGGACTGTCTACCAATCTCGTGATGTATTGCTTTTTCGACGAAGCGAAATGAATTCACGTTCTTGATTTCTGCGCGAGTGCCAAATTCTTCAGTGCCAACGGGGCGCAATGACAGGTTTACATCACATCTCATCGAACCCTGCGCCATGTTGCCGTCAGAGATACCCAGGTAAGTCACCAGGGTATGAAGTGCTTTAAGATAGGCCACCGCTTCCTCGGCGCTGCGGATATCCGGGTCGGTCACGATCTCTAATAGAGGTGTGCCCGCGCGATTGAGATCGATGCCAGATTGCCCGTGGAAGTCTTCATGCAGAGATTTGCCCGCGTCTTCTTCAAGGTGCGCCCGAGTAATGCCAATCTGCCTGATGCTGCCATCTTCAAGTTGTATTTCGAATACACCTTTTCCCACAATGGGTTCCAGGAATTGGCTAATTTGATAGCCCTTAGGCGAGTCTGGGTAAAAGTAGTTTTTCCGATCGAACACGGAACGCATTCCAATTTCCGCACCAATACCCAATCCAAAGAACACCGCAAAGCGAACGGCTTGTTCATTCAATACTGGCAACATGCCGGGCATTGCCAGATCTACAGCGTTGGCCTGTGTATTTGGGGCCGCTCCAAAGGTAGTGTCCGACCCCGAAAAAATCTTCGACTGGGTGGCCAGTTGCAAATGTACTTCGAGGCCTATGACTGTTTCCCATTGCATCATGCGCTACCTCGCGTGGCCATGGGGGGGTGTTGTTCGTGCCACGCCGTGTGTTGCTGGTATTGGTGAGCGACATTGAGCAGGCGTGATTCGTCGAAGTGTTTGCCGATAAGCTGCAATCCAACGGGCAAGCCGTTTACAAACCCTGCCGGGACGGACATTCCAGGAAGCCCAGCCAAGTTAACGGCCAAGGTGTATACGTCTTCAAGATACATCGATAAGGGGTCATTGGATTTTGATCCCAAAGGAAATGCGGTACTCGGTGTAGTCGGCCCTGCAATGATGTCTACTTGCTCAAACGAATCCATGAAATCCTGTTTTATTAGACGCCTAACCTGCTGCGCCTTTTTGTAATAGGCATCGTAATAGCCTGCCGACAGTGCATAAGTGCCGACTAGAATGCGTCGTTTAACTTCGGCACCGAAACCCTCTTCGCGGGTGCGAGTGTACATATCGTTCAGGTCGACGGGGTCCTTGCACCGATGTCCGTATCTCACACCATCAAAGCGGGACAAGTTGGTCGATGCCTCGGCTGGGGCAATCACATAATAAGCAGGAATTGTTAGATGACTGTGGGGTAAGGATATCTCAACCAGCTTGGCACCTTGGCTTTGGAGTTGCTTCAGCGCCTCGTCGATTCTTTTGCCAGTTTGTGCATCCAGGCCCGAGCCAAAGTACTCCTTGGGTAAGCCTATACGCAGGCCTTCAATTGAATGGTCGAGGTTTGCGCAGTAATCCTCGGCGGGGTGTTCGGACGAAGTGGAGTCGCGCTCATCGTACCCGGCCATAGCGTTGAGTAATATCGCACAGTCTTGTGCGTCGTGTGCCATAGGTCCTGCCTGGTCCAGGCTGGAGGCGAAAGCTACCATGCCCAATCGCGAAACTCTGCCGTAGGTCGGTTTAAGTCCGGTGATACCGCAAAACGCAGCGGGCTGACGAATCGACCCACCAGTGTCTGTTCCCGTTGCTGCAGGAGCCATTAAAGCGGCGACTGCCGCGGCAGAGCCCCCCGAAGACCCGCCCGGAACTGCGTTGGTATCCCAGGGATTCAAAGCCGGTCCGTAGTAGCTGTTCTCGTTGGATGAGCCCATCGCAAACTCATCCATATTGGTTTTACCCAGTGTCACTGCCCCAGCGGTGTTGAATCGGGTAATCAGTGTCGCGTCATAAGGGGGCACAAAATTGTCCAGCATTTTAGACCCGCAGCTAGTTCGCAGCCCCTTGGTGCAAAAAATGTCTTTGTGGGCGATCGGAATTCCCGTTAGGGGCGTGGTCTCGCCTTTCGCGATTCGCACATCCGCCATTTTGGCGCTGGCAAGGGCACCTTCTTCATCTACGGTGATGAAAGTATTGAGCTGCGCGTTATGAGCGGCGATCCGCTCAAGGAAGCAGCGCGTGAGCTCCACACTGGAAAATTTTTTTTGCTGCAGCCCGGTTGCAAGGCTGGCAACGCTTTTCATATACATTACGTTAATTCCTGAAAACGGGTCGAACCGCTAATCGATGACTTTGGGAACCAGATAAAGCCCGTTTTCTACCGCGGGAGCGATTGCCTGAAAGGCATCGCGCTGATTGGTTTCGGTGATTATGTCGGCTCGCAACCGCTGAACATCATCCAGGGGATTGGCCATGGGTGTTACATTTTTAGTGTCGGCGGCCTGAAGTTGGTCCACCATGCCCAAAATTTCCGTAATTCGCTGGGTTATTTCGCCGATTTCATCATCGGCGATACGGATTCGAGCCAGCTGCGCTATTTTTTCGATCTCGTCTTGTTCTATCGACATGTTCTATACACTGAAGTCAGTGATCTCATTGACGTTGGGGGCGTAAACTTAACACATTTGCGCCTTGCCCAAAATCCCCACGGTTGTTACAGTTGCGGGAATAATACTGACCAAAACAAACAGCGTATCTGGGTCTACCAATAGCAGATATTTCTGCCGGGATGAGAGCGTTGTGTGGGGTGTTTTATCAAGTGCCGCAGTGGAAGCAACCGCTGTATTTATAAGGTAATTAGGATACATGTTTAAGAAATTGCGCGGAATGTTTTCCAATGATCTTTCTATCGATCTAGGCACCGCCAACACGCTCATTTACGTCCGTGACCAAGGTATAGTCCTCGATGAACCGTCGGTTGTGGCTATTCGCGTTCACAATGGCCAAAAAACTATCGAGGCGGTGGGTAAGGATGCCAAGCGTATGCTGGGTCGAACCCCTGGCAATATCACCGCAATACGCCCTTTGAAAGATGGCGTAATCGCTGATTTTCAGGTCACTGAGAAAATGCTCCAGCATTTTATTGCTAAAGTGCATGAAAGCCAGTTTATTCGTCCAAGTCCTCGGGTTCTTATTTGCGTACCTTGTATGTCTACGCAAGTGGAGCGAAGAGCGATTCGCGAATCGGCGCTCAGCGCTGGCGCCAGGGAAGTCCGGCTCATCGAAGAGCCTATGGCTGCAGCCATCGGTGCGGGCTTAAATGTCGATGAAGCCCAAGGCTGTATGGTCGTGGATGTAGGCGGTGGAACCACCGAGGTTGCTATTATCTCACTCAACGGTGTGGTTTATCGTGATTCTGTGCGAGTAGGCGGCGATAGATTTGATGAAGCTATTGTCTCCCACGTGCGCCGTTGCTATGGCAGTTTGATTGGTGATGCGACGGCTGAACGTATTAAAGTGGAAGTCGGCTGCGCTTTTGCCGGCAGTGAATTGCGTGAGATCGACGTCCGCGGTCGCAACCTCGCCGAAGGGGTGCCTCGCAGTTTCACACTCAACAGCGATGAAATATTGGAAGCATTGCAAGAGCCATTGGCGGCGATCGTTCAATCGGTGAAGTCTGCCTTGGAACAATCGCCACCTGAGCTAGCCGCCGACATTGCCGAAAGCGGAATAGTGCTTACCGGTGGCGGTGCTCTGTTGCGTGATCTGGACCGCCTGATTTCTGAGGAAACCGGTTTGCCAGTCATTGTTGCAGATGACCCGTTGACTTGTGTCGCCCGCGGCGGCGGTATCGCCATGGAGAAAATGGATCGGCACACCCTGGATCTACTTTCTACTGAATAACGGTAGGGCGGGCTGAGCCCACAGGAGCGAACATCAAGCCGTTATTTACCGAAGAGTCTTCATGGGGCTTGCGAAGCCTGTTTGCAGTGGTCGTGGTGGCTGCCTTGATCACCGCCGACCTGCGCTACAATAGCCTTACCACCACTCGTTCCTTCATCGACATGGTCACAACTCCGATTTACTGGATTGCCGATATTCCTTCTCGCGTACTCGATTGGGGGACAACTAATATTCAGTCTCGAAGCCAATTAATAGAAGAACTGGAAAAACTGGGCCGTGAGAACCTTATACTCGAAGGTCGCTCCCAGCAGATGTCCGCCCTGCGCGCCGAAAATGTTCGACTGCGTTCGCTGCTAAATTCTGCGGCATTAGTGCAGGGCGATGTGTTGGTGGCGGAGCTAATCGGCGTTTCACCTGACCCCATGAGTCACCAGTTGGTGCTGAACAGGGGCGCAGCGGACCAGGTTTATATTGGCCAGCCGCTGATCGACGCCGATGGCTTATTAGGTCAGGTGGTTGTTGTCAGTGAGTTTAGCTCCAGAGCGCTGCTTATCACCGACGCTACCCACTCTATTCCGGTGCAGATTAATCGCAATGGTGTGCGGGCGATAGCCGAAGGCTCGGGAAATTTAGGTGTACTTGAAATCCGGCATGTTGCGGCGACAACCGATATAAAAGAGGGTGATCTTCTGGTTACATCCGGTCTTGGCGGGCGCTTCCCTGTGGGATATCCAGTGGCAGTAGTGAGCAAGATAGAACGCGATCCGGGGCAATCTTTTGCCACTGTTCAAGCGCACCCTAGTGCTGCACTCGATCGCAGCCGCTATGTATTGTTGGTTTTCACCGCCCAAAGTGCTGCCCCGGAGTAAGACATGGTTGGTCAGAGTCAGCAAGGTCTTTGGATAATCTGCTTGTCGTTCCTTGTGGCTTTTGTCTTTGCTGTCATCGCGCTGCCACAATGGTTGCTCTGGGTCAGACCC
>JBLGAR010000067.1:0-25065 GCA_047612385.1 Cryomorphaceae bacterium
CTGATAAGTGCGGGTGTATTGCATGGCACTTATCTCTGGACGATAACCGACACTGTTTTCATCCAGCGGATCGAAATCCAGCCCCGCATGGGTCAAAACGGCAGAGAAGTCATAGCCTTTATCTCCAGCCATGTTCAGCAGGGTTCTTACAAACTTGGTGGGAACACGATCACTCATATTGAAGCGCAGATAACTTTTTTAGCGAGCGATATTATAGCAGATTCGGCACGCAAGTGATGTCCACGAGCTTGGGGAATAATAAGTTGGCCCCACTGCGCCAGGGACTTATACTGCCGACACATGCTATTTTTGAGCCTGCCTTATGGATCCTTTGTACGACGTGTGTTTTGCCGGAGAAATACTCCCAGGACAAGACCTGGACACCGTAAAACTCAAATTCGCCAAACTCTTCAAGACCGACGATGCCACCCTGGCCAAGCTCTTCAGCGGAAAGACTCAGCTGTTAAAGCGAGGTTGCGATCGCCAGACCGCATTGAAGTATAAAAAAGCGGTGGAGCAAGCCGGGGCCAAACCGGTCATTCGAACCAGCGCTTCAGAACCGACTGCCCAGTCGCCCAAGCCGACCCCCGCCGCGCCAGCACCAGAACCACCCAAACTAACCGCTGCTGAGCGCATCGCTCTGCTGGCTGCCGCTCCTGATATTAGCAGCGCTGCGCCACCGGAAGCACCCGCAACCAGCGCGGTGGCAGAAGCTGCAGCGGTATCTCAGACCGACGAGGGAGCAACAGCCTTTGATCTTGCCCCTGTGGGAACTGATGTATTGCGTCCGAACGAGCGCTCCGCGCAGGCGACGTCCAACATTAAGACCTCCGGCATTGAATTGATGCCTGTCGGGGTAGATCTTTCTGAGGCCGCCATAGACAGCTCGAAAGCACCTGATGTAAGCCATCTGAGTATGGGTGAAGTTGGAGAAGATATTCCCACCCTGCCACAAACTCACACCATTGTGGCGCCAGATATCAGCGCCATCGCGCTTTCGCCAGCAGACACTGACTTTTCGGATTGTGCGGCGGAACCAGCTGCAGAACCTGAACTCGACCTTTCGGCCATCGAACTTGCCCCCAGTGGTGCGGACTTACTGGATGGTGAATACCGCAAAGAAAGCGAACAAGTAGCGCCGAAAACAGATCATTTGTCCCTGCAAGAGTAAGCACTGCGCCCTCGACAAAACTCGAAAGGATTCATGGTAGAACCACTTCTACCTTCAGTCCTGGGTTGTTGGCCAGCAAGTGAACGCTGCCGTCGTGATACTGAGCTATAGCCTGAACGAGGCTCAAGCCCAAACCATGGCCAGGATGTTGGCTGCGGCTTGTTTCAACTCGAAAAAAACGACGGAAGGCATTTTCCCGATCGGCCGCAGCGATACCGGGACCGGAATCGCTAATCGTCACACGGTGGCCCTGCTCGCTCTGCGGCGCCAGCTCGACGTCAATCGAGCCCTCTTCGGGCGTGTACTTCACCGCGTTGTCCATGAGATTGGCAAACATCTGGAACAGCAAGTCTGCCTCGCCGCGACTCGTTTGCGGTGCTGCTTTAAAATTTAGGGCAATATTTTTTTCCTGCGCTAAAGGCTCATAAAGCTCAAAAACATCCTGTAACAGAGCACCCAGATCTACCTCTGCCGCTGCGGAGCTTGCGCGCTTGCCACTTTCGAGCGTAGAGATGCGCAGCAGTGCATTAAACGACGCCAAAAGGTCATCACACTCTGCTACCAAATGCTCAACTTGGTTAACGGTATCAGGTGTACTGGTCGCCCGCAGCTGGATAAGCTGATTGCGCATGCGCGTCAATGGTGTTCGCAAGTCATGTGCAATATTGTCTGATACATGCCTCACTCCCTTCATTAAGGTTTCCATCTGATCCAGCATGGAGTTCATAACAATAGAGAGATCTCGCAGCAGGCCCTTTTTGTCTTCCAGCGTCAGGCGCCTGCTCCGATCGTCGCGAATGATCGTGGACAATTCGTAATTAAGATTCTCTATGCGATCGAGCGTAGATGATGCGCTGAAAAACCCGCCGATAAGACCCAGTATAAGAGTAGCTACCATCGCCCTGAACAGCGTACTGAACACCAAACTAGATTGCGCGATAACCTCTGCATACTTGCGCGCAACCAACACATCGAAGCCATTGTTCAAGGTGGCTCTGCGAGCCAGGAAATCTACGTCAAGCTGTTGCCCCCAGCGCAGAACAGCCAGGTCAAAACCCATCCAGCCACTGCTAAATTCCCTGTATCTAGGCGAAACATCGAGATCACCCGCAACTTTTTTGCCCTGGCGGTCGAGGACCAGATAGTAGAAATGTTCTGCCGCAGGTTTGCGATATTGCTCTTGCACATAGGCGGTCACACCCGGCATAGATTGACCATTATAGATAATCTCGAGGGTGTCGAGCTCCTCGGCGATCGCTTCGTTGAGACTGCCGAAATAGGTAAAGCTGAAGTACGTATACAAGGCCGCCTGTAACATAAAGACCGTCAGGGTTAATACAGCAAGATACTTGGCGATATAGCGGAAAGTAAGGCTGGTAAGAACTCTGGCAATTTTTGTCAGTGGCGACCCTAATGCGTTCACGCTATAGGGTCGCCCAATCGATAACCTGTTCCTCGCACTGTGGCCAGAAGTGGCGAGTCAAAGTCCTTATCAATTTTCTGTCTCAATCTCGAAACATGCACATCAATGACATTGGTTTGTGGATCGAAATGGTAACCCCAAACACGCTCCAGCAGCATCGCCCGGGTGACCACCTGACCACCGTGGCGCATTAGAAACTCGAGTAACTTGTATTCTCGTGGCTGAAGGACAATGGCCTCACCATTGCGCCTGACCTCCTGAGTCAGCAGATCCATCTTCAATTCACCCACTTCCAGTGTTATTTGTGATCCTGACGCTGGTGCACTGGCGCGACGATAGAGAACCTCCAGCCTCGCCAGGAGCTCCTCCATGGAAAATGGTTTAACCAGATAATCATCGGCGCCAGATTGTAAGCCGGTAACACGGTCATCTACCTCTCCCAAAGCGCTTAACACTAGCATAGGCCAGTTATTCCCTGACGCGCGCATAGTTTTGATCAACGTGAGTCCGTCCATCCGGGGCAACATTCGATCGATGACACACACGTCATAGGCATTTTCGGTAGCCGATTCCATCGCCTTTTCACCATCGAGAAAATGAACGCACTCGTGGCCCTGAACACGCAGCTCATTTGCAATAAATTCGCCCACTTCAAGATCGTCTTCTACCAGTAGTACATTCATCACATTAAATCCGCACTCGACGGTTCAATGTAGCACGAGCGCTGAGGCGGGCTCAATTTACAGATCGTTAATACTTTCCCAGCAAAGATTCTGAGTTAAACTGCTGGGTATGACAGCGACCGAACCTACCCAACCTACCCAAATGGCTAACCAAGCTCCCATCCAACAACCTAAATTGCCCCGACGACTGGCAGCGATGTTGTACGATTTTTTCTTGGTGCTGCCGTTGGTTATGGCAAGCGTAGCGCTGTCCATGGGTATTCGTGCGTGGATTTTCGGCAGTGTCGAAAGCGACCTGGGAACAGCGGCGCTCAACCCGCAGCTGGTGCAATTGATAGCGTTGATGGCAGTAGTCGGATTCTTCAGCTGGTTTTGGATTCGCAATGGTCAGACCCTCGGAATGCAAGCCTGGAGGCTCAAATTGGTAAGTCTGGATGGTGGACCCATAACCGCACGTAAAGCCGTTACACGTTGCTTGGGCGCAACATTGTCGATGGCCTGCCTAGGTGCTGGCTACCTGTGGTCTTTGGTCGATAGCAACCGGCGCTACTGGCACGATTATCTGTCCGGCACCGAACTGATTTTATTGCCTAAGCCAGAAAAAAAGACAAAGAAGACGAAAAAGTCAGAGAAATAGCCGTTCTAACCGGTCTTTCGCAGCATCGCGATACCGGCAATAAAACAAATAGCAATCGGAATTACTGCGGCATACAAAGGCGAAAAACCAAACACCAAACTCGCCGGGCCCAGTAAGTCCTGACTAGTGCGAAACACAATACCGACGATCACTCCGGCAAATATTCGAAAACCCATTGTGCCGTCTCGCAGCGGGCCGAAGATAAAAGAGATGGCTACTAGGACCAACCCACCGATCGCGGCAGGCTGCAGCAGTTTTTTCCACAGCGCTAATTGATAATCGTCGGAATCGAGCCCCTGTTGAAACAAATAGGCGCTGTATCGATAGAGATCCGCCAGAGGAAGGTATTCCGGAGCGACAACCACCATCGTCAGCAAATCTGGAGAAATCCTGGTATCCCAGCGCAAGGTCTCATGTTCTGTCCTGCTCGTTTCCCAACTCTTAAAATCCGTTTTGACAACAGATTCCAAAGTCCAGTAGTCACCATGGTGTACCGCGTTGTTCGCCCGCAACGCTGATTGCAATCTCCTTTTATCATCAAACTGCAACAGCGTGACACCATGAGCGACACCGCTGACCTCAACGGCATTAAAGTGCAAAAACGTATTGCCCTCTCGATTCCATAAGCCGTGTCGACCCACAAATCCTTCCTCGCGACTTTGGGCAATGCCTCGCTGACTCTCCGCATACTGCTCGCTAACGGGAGCGACATACTCACCGACTAAAAATCCAGCCAAAGCGACCAAGAGGGCTGGCTGCATCACGATCCACACCAGTTTACCCGTTGAAACACCCGCGCTTCTCATTACTATCAGCTCGCTGGAAGTCGCCAACTGGCCCAGACCGATTAGAGACCCAATCAACGCTGCAAAGGGTATGAACTCATAGCAGCGTCCGGGCAATGTCATCGCGACATACAGCGCTACCTGGCCGAAGGTGTAGGTCTCCGATATATCATCGGCCTCATCAATGACAGCGGTGACCGCATCAAGACCGACAATAATGGCCAGCACCAAACCAATAGAGACCAGCACCGTTCGCCCTACATAGCGATCAAGCCTTCGCATGCAGGTATCTCCAGTATTGTATTCGTCGAACAACGTCCGGGCCAAACAGTAGAACCAGGGCCAGTGAGAGAAACAGCAGATGCACCCCCCACACGCCCGGGAAAAGCGCCAGATCACCCTTTTCTAATCCGGCACGAACATTGGTCAACAACAGCAAATAACCCAGATAGATAAGAAAGGCTGGAGCCATTTTCACATAGCGACCTCGGCGCTGATCAGTGCGGCTCAAAGACAGTGCAATAAGCGCAACGATGGGGACTGTCAGCGGGATTGAGAGCCGCCACTGCAGCGCGGCGATATCTTCACCGCGATCCGACTTGATCAATTCTGCCGTGGGGCGCCCGTCCACTGGGTAAGCCTTGCGGATACTGTCCTCGGGCTCGGGAATCAGCTCACCGAATCTTTTGAAACTTACAATTTTATAGTCGAGTTGACCGGGAATGCCCTGATATCGATAGCCGTTGCGCAGTTCCAAATACCGCGCTCCCGTTTTCTCATCGACGATGATTTCACCCTCCTCGGCGAAAGTGACCGTCATGGTGGTATTGCCCTTGGAGTCCTCTTCACGCTGAGATAGGAAAACGGAACTCATCAAACCGGTCTCGGCAGTTACCGACTCTACGTAGCTGACCATCTCGGATCGCCGCTGGGTTTGAAACCGACCCGCCGTGAGCGCATTAATCCCCTGGGAGGAACGTGGATCGTCCAGTAAAGCTTGCGATCGGGCCGCGCCAAGGGGAGTAATGTATAGACTGAGCCCGCCGACGATCACCATGACCAGCGCGGCTGGCACCATAGTGAACCAGCCCAGCTTAGCCGGACTAATCCCGCAAACTGAAAATATGACCATCTCGCTCTCTACGTATAGACGGCCATAGGACATCAAAATCCCAATGAACAGCCCCAGTGGAATAATCAATTCCAAAAACCCTGGCAGCCGATAAAACATCACGGGTAGTAAAATATCAGCGGCGAGATCTCCCACCGCAGCCTCCGCCAGATACTTTACAAAGCGACCGCTGATGATAATCACTAACAAGATTGCGCTCACCGCCACCATATGGGTGAGAACTTCCCGATTGAGGTACCGCAGAAGTTTCATGAACTTATCGCTTATCCAATTGCTCGGTTTATGACTATATCGTTTCAGTTTAGCTGCGCAACATCATACACTACGGGGCTTGAATCGAATAAAGGAAAGCCCTATGAGCGCGATCAAATTTAACTCGAAAAATATATCAGATGCAGCGAATGCTGCGACTGCCTGTGCAGTTGTGCCGATCTTCGGTCGCAAGGGCTTGTCTGAGGCGGCCAGACAAATGGACAAAGCATCGATGGGTGCAGTGTCTTCGGCTCTTAAACTGGGAGATTTCACAGCAGCCGCAGGAGAAACCCTGATGCTGTCAGGGGCCGGTTCCGCCAAGCGACTGCTTTTGGTGGGCTGCGGCAGTCAATCCAAGTTTGACCGCGCCGCGGTACGCAAATTCATTAGCAGCACCTATGCCGCTCTGAACGGCACACAAGCTAAAGATGCCATTATCTACGCTGAAGATTTAACACCAGCCGATGCAGATACCACGTGGATGCTGTCTACCCTGGCTAGGAAAATTACATCTGCCAGCTATCGCTACAGCGAAACCTTGGCAAAACCCAAGAGTGCGTTTAGGGCCGTCAGAATTACCGTGTGCCACGGTAAGTCACTGTCCACCGCTAAAGCCCAAAACGCACTGGACGAGGGTAAAGCGACAGGACTTGGCATGAAGTCCGCCCGCAAGCTGGCCGACCTGCCTGGCAATATCTGCACTCCCTCCTACCTTGCCGATCAGGCCCGAGCCCTGGCTAAAGGTCGAGCGAAATTCACCACACAGATTCTTGAAGAAAAAGAGATGGCTGAACTGGGTATGGGTGCACTGCTATCTGTTTCAGCCGGCAGCGACGAGAGCGCCAAACTCATTGTGATGAATTATAAAGGGGGTAAATCTAAGCAAAAGCCCTATGTGCTGGTAGGTAAAGGGATCACTTTCGATACGGGCGGCATTTCTTTAAAGCCTGGCAGTAAGATGGACGAGATGAAATACGACATGGGCGGTGCGGCCAGCGTATTTGGCACCATGGAGGCAATCGCTGAAATGAACCTACCACTCAACGTAGTGGGTATTGTCGCCGCCGCAGAAAACATGCCCAGTGGCGGAGCGACCAAACCCGGTGATGTAGTCACCAGTATGTCGGGAAAAACCATTGAGATACTTAACACCGATGCGGAAGGCCGCTTGGTATTGTGCGATGCCTTAACCTATGCAGAACGTTTTGAACCCCTGGCGGTTATCGACATTGCCACACTTACAGGCGCCTGCGTGGTTGCACTGGGCGCTCACGCCACGGGCCTTTATGCCAACCAAGATCAGCTTGCCGATCAGCTGTTGGCGGCCGGCACAGAAACCCACGATCGCGCATGGAGAATGCCCCTGTGGGACGATTATCAGCGGCAACTCAATACCAATTTCGCTGATGTATCTAATCTGGGCGGCCCAGGGGGCGGCAGTATTACCGCAGCATGCTTTCTATCGCGCTTCGCGCAAAAATATCACTGGGCTCACATGGATATTGCCGGCACAGCCTGGAACAGTGCTCCCAAGGGAGCTACAGGAAGGCCTGTACCCCTGTTAACCCGATACCTCATGGATAGAGCCGGAAAGTAATCAATGACCCGAGTCGGCTTTTACGTGGTGCAAAACAGTGATGTCGGGCAGCGTCTATTAGTCGCCGCTCGGCTAGCTGATAAAGCATTTCAGCAGGGACTTAGAATCTACATCAATGCCGCTGATGAGCCCCAAGCTCGGCAGCTTGACGAATTATTGTGGAATTTTCGCCCTGCGAGCTTTTTGCCCCACGGTATATCCGGTGAAGAGCACAGCGAGAAAATTGCTCTCGGCTGGGGTCAGGAGCCGGTGGATCACGACGACTTGCTCATTAATCTACAGCTGAGCATCCCACCATTTTTTGGTCGCTTTCGCAGAGTTGCCGAAGTGGTGACTCAGGACGCTCAGAGCTTGGCGGCGTTGCGGACATCCTGGAAGTATTACAAGGAGCGTGGGTACGAGTTGGAAAAACATGATCTGTAAGAGTGACTTCCGACGACCGGTTTTGTGGATATCTGCCCGCAACTGACAGCGGGAAACCCCTCAAGAGGTTGAAGAGGCACGCCCTTTTGAGGGGTTTCCCGCTGCCAATTGCTAGTTCATTACGTCTACCCACTCATTCATTCATTAAATGCTGCGGCGTGGGTTGCGCCATGGCGGAGATTTGCCTGGGTAAAGACCCCTAAGAGGGCGTGCCCCTTCAACCGATTAGGGGTCTTTACCCAGGCAAATCGTTTCGTCAAAGAACAGAGGCCCTCCACACGGTACACCCCACTCTAATTCGAGTATAATCGCGCGCTTTGAGATAGCTCACACCTGCTGCTGGAAACTCACGACTGATGGACAAGACATTTCAACCTGCAAACATTGAAACCCGCTGGTACGACGAGTGGGAAGCCAAAGGTTATTTTGCACCTCAAGGGGGTGAGAAAGCCTATAGCATTATGATCCCCCCGCCCAACGTCACGGGCAGCTTGCACATGGGGCATGGCTTTCAGGAAGCCATCATGGACGCCTTGATTCGTTACCATCGCATGGCGGGCTACAACACGCTTTGGCAGGTCGGCACCGACCATGCCGGGATTGCGACGCAAATGGTGGTGGAGCGGCAGCTCGAAGCCCAGGGTATTTCTCGGCAGGATCTCGGCCGTGAGGAATTTATTGAGAAAGTCTGGGAGTGGAAAAAAGAATCTGGCGGCACCATTACCCAGCAGTTGCGGCGACTGGGTTCTTCTATGGATTGGTCTCGAGAACGCTTTACGATGGACCCGGGCCTTTCGGCTGCTGTGCAGGAAGTTTTTATTCAGCTTTATCGCGAAGGCCTTATTTACCGTGGTCAGCGACTGGTGAATTGGGATCCGGCGCTCCACACTGCAATATCTGATCTGGAAGTCGTGTCGGAGGAAGAGCAGGGTCACCTGTGGCACTTGCGGTATCCATTATCCAACGGCGAAGATCATTTGATCGTTGCCACCACTCGTCCAGAAACCATGCTGGGCGATGCTGCCGTTGCGGTTCATCCTGATGACGAGCGTTACAAACACCTTATAGGGCAAACCGTAGACCTACCTCTCACAGGACGACAGATTCCTGTAATCGCCGATGACTACGTTGATATGGAGTTTGGTACCGGTTGTCTCAAGATTACCCCGGCACATGATTTTAATGACTATGAGGTGGGCAAACGTCACGACTTGCCTCTCATCAACATCTTGGATGACAACGCGGCAATGGGCGCTGACGCTCCAGAAAATTATCGCGGCATCGATCGCTTTGAAGCGCGCTCTCGCATCGTTGCGGACATGGATGCGCTGGGCCTACTGGATAAGGTAGACGATCACACCTTAAAAGTACCTCGCGGGGATCGCTCTGGAGTGGTCATCGAGCCCTATCTGACCGACCAGTGGTATGTCGACGCCAAGTCACTCGCTCAGCCGGCGATCTCGGCCGTCGAGGACGGCGACATTCAGTTTGTACCCAAGCAGTGGGAAAACACCTACTTTGCCTGGATGCGCGATATACAGGACTGGTGTATCAGCCGCCAATTGTGGTGGGGGCATAGAATACCAGCCTGGTACGACGAGCGAGGTGAAGTTTACGTCGGTGAGACTGAAGCCGCCGTGAGAGCTGAGCACTCCCTGGACGACAGTGTCACTCTGCGTCAGGACGAGGATGTTCTCGATACCTGGTTCTCCTCCGCGCTATGGACATTCTCTACTCTGGGCTGGCCGGAAGAAACCGAGGACCTCAAGACTTTCCACCCAAGTACCGTGCTGGTGACAGGTTTCGATATCATCTTCTTTTGGGTCGCCAGAATGATCATGATGACTCTGCACTTCCGCAAAGAAGTGCCGTTCCACACTGTTTATGTCCACGGACTGGTGCGGGATGCCGAGGGCCAGAAAATGTCCAAATCCAAAGGCAATGTCATCGATCCCATTGACCTTATAGACGGCATCGAACTGCCAGAGTTAGTGGCTAAACGCACCGCGGGAATGATGCAGCCCAAATTAGCGAAAAAAGTGGAGAAAGCAACCCTGAAACAGTTCCCGGATGGAATCAATTCCTACGGCACTGACGCTTTGCGTTTTACCTACTATTCCCTGGCATCGACGGGTCGAGACATCAAATTCGATATCGGCAGAATCGAAGGCTATAAGAATTTTTGCAACAAAATATGGAATGCCACCCGCTATGTCTTAATGAATTGCGAAGATAAAGACTGCGGGACCGATAGCACTGCCGAGGTAGAGCTCAGTCTGGCCGACCGCTGGATCATCAGTAAACTGCAGGAGACGGAAGCTGAAGTGACGCGGGCAGTTGCCAACTATCGCTTTGATCACGCCTCTCAGGCGCTGTACGAATTTATCTGGAACGAATATTGCGATTGGTACCTGGAATTGTCAAAACCGGTGCTGTGGGATGAAAACGCCAGCGCACTTACCCAGCGTGGCACCCGAAGAACGCTAATCATCGTTTTAGAAGCCTGCATGCGTCTGCTGCATCCGTTCATGCCGTTTATCACTGAGGAAATATGGCAAACCGTTGGGCCACTGGCTGGGAAAACGGGCGACACAGTCATGCTCCAGCCTTACCCTGTAAGCGATGACAAAGCCATAGACAGCGCCGCAAATGCGGATATAGAATGGTTGAAAGGCGTCATCGTTGGTATTCGCAACATTCGCGGAGAGATGAACATATCTCCCGCAGTAACACTGACAGTGCTGTTCAAAAACGGTGATGATCAGGACAGGAGCCGGTTGAATGAAAATCGACAGTTCCTGGAGAAATTAGCCAAGCTGGAAAAGATTCAGTGGCTAACCGATGATGACGAAGTACCCGTGAGTGCAACAGCGCTGGTAGGCAATCTCGAAATATTAGTCCCTATGGCAGGGTTGATTGATAAAGATGCTGAGTTGGCCAGGCTGGCAAAGGAACTGGATAAAAAAGAAAAAGAGGTGTCACGCCTAAACGGCAAATTGAGCAATGCGTCCTTTGTTTCGAAGGCGCCAGCCGAAGTTGTGGCAAAGGAGCAGGAGAAATTGCAGGCACTTGAGCAGGCATTGCAGAAATTGCAGGCGCAGGAGCAGCGCATTAAGCAGTTATAACTGCCAAAATACTCGGAAAACAAGATTCTGGTCACTGCCGATCCAACAGGAGCGGAAGTGCATAATAAAAGCAAAACCAAGATCCGAGGAAAGTAGTATGAGTGAACGTATAAACGGCACTGTAAAGTGGTTTAACAATGCAAAAGGATTTGGCTTTATCACACGCGGTGAGGCCGACGAAGATGTATTCGTACATTTTCGTTCCATTCAAGGCGACGGATACAAAACCCTGGATGAGGGTCAAGCTGTTGAATTCGCGATGGTGGAAGGCCCTAAGGGTATGCAGGCAGAAGAAGTGTCAAAAGTATAGGCTGCAGCCTTGCCAAGGCGCTTGGACACTTCCATTCGCCGGTAATTGACCGATAAAAAGAGCCCGCTGAAGAGTCCTGTCACTAGGTATCGATGATTCAGCTGGAAGTTATTCCTATAAATTTTCAGTAAGACTTCAAACGCTACGTAATAGTGTTAGAATTTCGCGCTGTATTTCGCACCCAATCATGAGAGGAAAATTATGAGTCTTTTTGGCAAGCTGGTTATCAGCTTACTTGTTGCGGCCATTGCTTCGGCCGCCACCACTTTTGCAGGTTCCCACGGCGCCTTTTTTACTGTGTTTTGCGCCTTCGCCGCGGCTACCATCGCGACTTCGTTACTGGGCTCAATTAAAGCGCCCGGCGCAGCCACGTCGGCCGCAACCGGGTCAGCGAGAAACGCCAAGCCCAAGAGCACCAAGCCTAAACCTCAAAAAGCCGACAAATCCAGCAAGCCTAAAAGCACCGGCGGTAAGCGCGAGGACGGCGAGGTAAAGTGGTTTAACGTCTCCAAAGGATTTGGGTTCATCAGCAGGGAAAACGGTGAGGAAATTTTTGTACATTTCCGTTCGATTCTCGGAGAAGGAAGGCGCAGTCTGCGAGACGGCCAGAAAGTGTCTTTCGTGGTTGCCGACAGCGATAAAGGCCTGCAAGCGGAAGACGTCGAGCCGGTTGATTAGATCTGGCAGTTATTATCCATAGGGGGCAACCGTCCCCTATGGACTGCTCCTATCCTAACTAAGGCTTCTGCTGCGTCTGAAAAACGTCGCGCCAGTAAGCCTGAATCATCAGAGCACCCTGGGATAAGACTGCATCGGAGGACACGGTACTGTCTTCCATCGCCAGCTCCACCACCGCATAACCCGTCTCTACACTTAATCTGGACTGCATCTTCAACATAGGGGTTAGTGGCCAGCCCAAGGCAGCGGCGATAAGTGCGGCGAACTGGTCCGATACCGATCGATTTGATTCTAGGCGCAGCTCCTGCAACGGGCCCACCGCGCGCAGAGATTGAATAATCTCCAACCCTGCAAGCTGTTCGCTGGTCACTTTATAGGTGAGCTTAAGAAGCTCTTCAATAGTCTCAAGTAAGGCCTCGGGGCGCTCAAGCGTTTCGAGACGCTTGAACCACACCAGACCTACCTCATTCTGCCTGTCCATCATCGCCGCACCCAAGGCGTGCAGCACGGCGTATTTGTTGGGGAAATATCGATACAGAGCCGGCACCGCTATCCCTGCACGCTCCGCAATAAGATTAGTGGATATACGTTCGACGCCCACTTCTATTAGCAACTGCGCCGCAGCTACTAATATCGCCTCATAAGTTCTTTTCGCTCTCGCTTGAACCGGTTTGTTCTTTTCCAGAACCTCAACTTTACGACTGACAGACGTCATATCTTGCATCCGTCCCCTGGTTTTTACTCTAATGAGTATGACAAACTCAGTATTCTGATAACATGTTTATTCGGCATATTCTACAAACCCGAGCAAACCACAATATATCAGAATATTTGCCACAAACTCGTCAGTGGGCTTTTTACCATATTGGATAATTGCAATCACATAGCAAGGATTAAACCCTTGCTGATAACTAGAGGGGTTAGTTAATCTTATGATTGAAAACCGCAACCTGACCATCCCCCACTCGTACTAAATTGTTAATATAAGAAGCCATCTTGAGTAGACAAAAACCTGAAACCGCGCTCAACTTTCACGGCGCCAGTATGCCCACCGCAAACCATCGTGAGATTCGGAACTTAAGGCGGCAAGGCGTAGAACCGGCCATACACGGTAACAAGCTTTGGAAGTCCAGTTTTCTGCTGGTCGACTATCTCAATGCGAACCGGCCTGAATACAGTAGTTCGGTGATTGACGTTGGGTGTGGGTGGGGGTTTGGCGGGGTCTGGTGCGCCAAAACACTCGGATCAGAAGTGACCAGCGTAGACGCTGATCCCGATGTATTCCCGTATTTAAACAGCGTAGCTCGCATTAATGGGGTAGAAACACTGGCACTAAAATCCAGATTCGAACGCCTTAGCAAGCGCCAGCTTGCAGAATTCGACATGCTAATCGCTGCGGATATTTGTTTCTGGGATGACCTCGTAAACCCCGTGAGCAAGATGATCGACCGAGCGGTTGACGCTGGCGTGAAACACATTGTCATTGCCGATCCGGAGCGGTCTTCCTTTTTCACTATGGCGCAACGTTGTATGCAGAAGCATTGTGCCGATTTGATTGAATGGGAAGTAAGTTCACCCGTTAACGCTCGCGGAGCGCTGTTGGTCATTGAAAACGCGTAGAAGTCTAAATTTGCGGTCCAGGCCCCACCAAGGCGCGGTGCAACTATTCACATTACTGTCTATTTTATGACCAATTTTATAGTGTCAGTTAAGCATCGATGCTATAAAACACGACTATTTTTTCTGTCGCCGAAAATTTCGTTTTATCACGTCTGTATCGACTAAGACACAGATCAGACTTACAGTAGCGGCAGACCTTAACAAGCTGCACTATTCTTAATCTAAAATACGATACCCGCAGGGCAAGCAAAAACTATGAAACAACTTGGAATACTCGACAGCGCATTTATCAATCTTGAACAAACCAACACCCCCCAACACGTCGGCGGTATGGGGATTTATGACCCGTCAACGGCGCCCGACGGTATCGTTCGATTCAAGCAGGTTATTTCAACCTTCGAACGACGCTTGGGTGAAAACCCTCTGTTTAGAACTCGTCTGGTAGAAGTGCCCGGTGGACTGGACCGGCCCTACTGGATCAAAGATGCTAATTTTGATGTCGAATTCCACCTGCGGCACATCGCCCTGCCCCACCCCGGCGATTGGCGCCAATTGTGTATTCAGGTAGCTCGCCTACATTCCAGGCCACTCGATCTATCACGCCCACTTTGGGAAGCCTATATTATTGAAGGCCTGGACAATATCCCGAATCTTCCTGAAGGATCTTTCGCTGTCTATACCAAAATGCATCACTCGTTGGTAGACGGTGCCGGTGGCGCAAACTTCATGGCCTTGTTGCACGACCTCGTGGCAAACCCTGAAGTCTCTGAACCCGCCTCAAAAGAGGCCGTCATTTTCGACAGAGAGCCATCCCCTAGGGAGTTACTATCCAGAGCATCAATTAACAGTATAAAAAATACTGGGCAGGTGCTGGCAGGCACCGTACGCGGCGCGCGCGACATGGGTAAATACGCACTGCAAATTGCGCGTAAGGAAATTCCTGCTCCCGATATTTCTGCGCCAAAAACTTCTTTGAATAACCCCGTCGGACCCCATCGAGTATTTGATGCCGCGGAATTTCCAATTGAAGGCTTTAAAGATATTAAGGACGCAGCAGGTGTCAAACTCAATGATGTGGCACTGGCTGTCATCGGTGGAGCACTGACCCGCTATCTCGAAGCGAAAGACGAATTTCCAGAGGGATCTCTGGCAGCAAGTTTACCCCTCAACATGCGCACTCGCAGAGGCGTCACTGACGACAACAATCAGGTGGGATCGGTCTTCGCTTCCTTGCATACTGAGATCAAAGACCCGCTTGCTCGCCTTGCTGCAGTACACGATTCAACTCTGGAAGCAAAACAATACGGGGAGGCGAGCCCCATGGTTGATGTACTCAAGATCGCCGGAGCATTCTCTCCCTTCATAGCAAAATCTGTCGCCGGTTTTTGGTCGCGCAACAATTTGTCAAAATACATACCCGTGAATATCTCCACAGTGATCTCCAACGTAGCCGGTCCCGACTTTTCGCTGTATTGCGCCGGGGCACGGATGGTGGATTACTACGGCCTGGGTGTCTTGACACCAGGTATTGGTATCTTTCACCTGGTATTTAGCTACTGCGGAACCGTGACGTTATCGGTCTTGGCTGACAGGGACATCATGCCCGACCCACAGTTCTATCACGATTGCCTGGTGGCATCCTACGAAGAACTCTATGCCACTACGATTAAATTGAAGCAACCGGCCAATAGCGCTAAAGCAAAAGCCGCGGTGCAGGCAAAAGCAAAAATCGAATCGCCAAGACGTGGTAGCGCTGAACAACGCAGCACGGCAAAGCCTAAGAAAAAGAAGTCTGGCAAAAAGGTAAAGGGTTCGAAAAAAGTAAACGTTGCAAATAAGACTAAAGTAACAAAAGACAAAAAGATCGCCAAGGCCGCCAAATCAACTGCGAGTAAACCCGCCCGCACGACCACGCCGAAAGCTACCCCTAAGTCGAAACCTGCAGTTAGGGCAAAAAGGCCGGCCAGAGTAGCCGCACCGGCAAAGCCAAAAATAGCGAGGCCCAAAGCGGTAAGACGCGAGCAGGCAAGCGCACCAAAACTAAAAGCGTCCGCTTAGCCGGATAATCTAACCGTCACGGATATGAGAGCGGGCCCATAAAAAAACCCGCCATAAGGCGGGTCAAAAAACTCTACTGGACCTGAATGACATTGGACAAACTAGTTGCTGCCCACTGCTGCGGTAATCTCACCGCCGCATCTGATTTCGAGTTGGGACAATAATATCCAACACGATGATATAGATACAATGTATTATCCTCATGTCTTACATGAATCTAGTTCATAAAGGTCGAAAGTGGATACCAAGCAATTAGCCAAAATTGATCTTAACCTTCTGATTTCATTGCAAATACTTCTAGAAGAAAGAAGTGTGTCAAGAGCTGCAGAGCGGCTGTACATCACCCAGCCCGCGATGAGTAAGACTCTCTCGCGCCTGCGACATGTGTTTGGTGACCCTCTGTTCATTCGAGGAAGCCACGGTATGCAACCTACTCCTCGAGCTCAAGAACTGTCTTTGAACCTGGGAGACATCCTGACCAATATCAATCATCTGGTGGCGCCGGCAACATTCGATCCCGCTGACTTCAACGGGGAGATCACCCTTGCGCTGTCAGAATACATCGGCGTGGCTTTGCTGCCGCCACTAATACAAAAACTGCACAGCATTGCCCCGCGTTTAACTATCAAAACTCTCACCAGAGTTGAAAATCAAATGGAGCAATTGAGCAAGGGAACACTGGATTTTGCCATTCAAATTGAACAGGCATTCTACTCCAGCGATTTTCGCACAGTGCGCGTGGCCAGTAACCCGCCAGCAATACTGGTTCGCGACACGCACCCTTTGACCAAAAGTAAAATTACCTGGGAGCGGTTGGCCAGCTATCCGGTCATCCGCCTGTATATTTCTGATCTTGAGCAAATCGAAATCGTACGTACCTCCGATACCTTCAATAGGGTTCGAAACCCAAACCAGAGCTGCCTGGAAACTTCGCATCTGTTGACCTCCTTAGAGGTGCTGCGCACCACGGACTATTTCATGCCCGGCCCTGCGTCTATTTTACAAAACACAACTGTTGCAGAGCATATAGTGGCACTGCCGCTCCCTGTGGGTGGTGAGTACACCATGGACTACGCACTGGTATCCCACCGTCGAACAGAGGGTTCCGCCGCACATCAATGGTTCTGGGAACAAATTCTGGATACACTTGCGACACTGCGCATCGACGCAGACCAATTTAATCAGGCCAAAGACAGTAAACACTAAGTGGACAGAATCGAAGAGGCACATCGTTTTCAAATCTGGGTCGATGCAGACGCGTGCCCCAAAGTCATTAAAGAAATTTTGTTTCGCGCTGCGCAGCGTTTAAACATCAGGCTGACGCTTGTTGCCAACCACGCTTTGACCACGCCTCCTTCTCCGCTGATACACTCTTTGCAGGTATCTTCCGGGTTTGATGTGGCAGATGATTTCATCGTCGAACAGGTGGTTGCCGGTGACATCGTTATTACTTCTGATATCCCCTTGGCTGCGGAGCTCATTGCCAAGGGGGCCCTAATTCTGACCCACCGGGGCGAAAGGTATACGGCAAACAACATAGGTGCTCGTTTGAATATGCGAGACTTTATGGAAGAGATGCGCTCAACCGGCGAAGTTCGCGGCGGCCCACCTCCCCTAAATCACAACGACCGCATGCAGTTTGCCAATGCATTGGACCGATTGCTGGCACAGCACAAAAAGACAACCACTGAGCAATGATACGTCATGAGTAAAAAAGCGAGACGCGAGATTCCCTGTTTTAAAACTCCGATAATTGAAACCCATTGCCATTTGGACTATCTGGACGAAGAGCAGTTAACCACTACGCTCGCCAAGGCCGCGGAAGTGGGAATTGAGAAAATTATCACCATTGCCGTATCACCTGGAAACCTCGCCAAGGTCCGCGACCTGACCCAGCGCGCCGACAATATATGGGGCACTCAGGGTATTCACCCTCATGAAGCAGAGTTATTCAACTCGGATGTTGAGGCGGAGATTCGAGAGAAAAGTGCCGGTGAAAGAATTCTGGCCATTGGTGAAATCGGTCTGGATTACTACTATGACCATGCAGATCGGGCAGTTCAGCGCACAGTATTCGAAAGACAACTGCAGATGGCGGTCGATTGTCATCTTCCAGTGGTCATCCACACCCGCGAAGCCGACGAGGACATGCAGGCTATTTTAAAAAACTTCAGTACAAGCCTCGGAGGTCGAGGTGTTATTCACAGTTTTACCTCCGGGCTGCCACTCGCAAAATTCTGCATTAATGAAGGCTTTAGCTTGGGTTTTAATGGGATAACAACTTTTAACAGCGCAGAAAATGTCCGCGAGGTCGTCACCTCAACCCCGATAGAGAAAATAGTGCTGGAAACGGATGCACCGTATCTTACGCCGGTACCTTATAGAGGACGACCCAACGCGCCTTTTTACCTGCCGTTTATTGCCGAGACCGTAGCCCAGCTCAAGGACATGGAAATCGAATCTTTTCTCAAACAGGTTTATGACAACAGCGAGCGCTTGTTCTTCACACAAACACAACAACAATCGGTGCTATAATTAGGTTTATAAATTCGTAAAAAATCGCTCGATCCAACCGTAGGAAATACGCTTTTTAAATGGAATACATCATAGGACAACGCTGGGTTAGTCATGCAGATGCACAACTCGGTTTGGGAATCATTATTGAAGTTGAAGGGCGCCGTGTTTCAGTCACCTTTCCCGCCGCAGAAGAGGAACGCACCTACTCTTTAGACAATGCTCCACTGACCCGGCTGAGATTTAAAGCCGGAGACAACATATCCACCATAGACGATGTGGAACTGAAATTAATTCATGTGGAAGAACATGAAGGCATATTGTTTTACACAGGTATCGATCACCACGATCTGGAAGTCACTATTTCAGAACTCGACCTGGATTCCTTCGTCCAGCTGACGACACCGCAACAGCGCCTGCTAAACGGACATTTTGATAAGAACCCTGAGTTCGCTTTGAGATTCGCCACCTTAAATCAGGCAGATCGCCTGCAGCATTCGGGCGCTCGGGGTCTAATGGGCTCCAGAACCAATCTGCTACCGCACCAAATCTATATTGCCAACGAAGTGGGCCAGCGATACGCGCCCAGAGTGCTGCTAGCAGATGAGGTGGGTTTGGGGAAAACCATCGAAGCCGGAATGATCTTGCAGCAGCAATTGTTAACTGGGCGCGCCAGTCGCGTTCTCATTATCGTACCCTCGAGCCTACTGCACCAGTGGCTGGTCGAAATGCTACGTCGATTCAATTTACGATTTGCCTTGTTCGATGAAGATCGCATTGCCGAAATGGATGAAGGAAACCCCTTTGAAGCCGAACAATTGGTACTTTGCAGCCTCGAATTGTTTACGCACAGAAGCGATCTACAGGAACTGGCCCTGGCGGCCAATTGGGACATGGCAGTTATCGATGAAGCGCATCATCTGCACTGGTCGGAAGAACGCGCGGGCGAAGATTACACCTTTGTTGAATCACTTGCGCAGCATACTGCTGGACTGTTGCTACTGACTGCGACCCCGGAGCAAATCGGGCAATCCAGCCATTTCGCCAGGCTGAGATTGCTTGACCCCTCCCGTTTTCACGACCTCCAGCAATTTCGCGATGAGGAGAAGAACTTTCGCGAACTCGGCGAGTTACTCGACGCAGTAGAATCTGGGGAGCGACCCGAAAGTCTCCCCGACGGCATAGACTCTGAAGCAGATTCTGCAACAATTGTCAGGAGCTTGCTGGATCGACACGGAACAGGCCGTGTCCTGTTTAGAAACACTCGCGCCGCCATCAAGGGATTCCCTGAGCGTATTGTGCGGTCTTACCCGCTGGAGGCTCCGGAGCAGTACATCCACGCGCAGCTAGATTTAGCTGAAAAACTGCACCCGGAACAACCCTACATCGACGACAGCTGGCTGGACTTCGACCCGAGAGTGAGCTGGCTTGAAAGTATACTGAAAGAACTTCGCCCAGCGAAGGTACTAGTGATCTGTGCACAGGCGAAAACAGCTCTTGCGCTGGAACATCATCTTCATCTGCGCGCGGGTATACGCTCAGCTGCGTTCTATGAGGGATTATCCATCATAGAACGCGACAGGGCCGCAGCCTATTTTGCGGATGAGGTAGGTGGCGCACAAACTCTGGTCTGTTCAGAGATCGGCAGCGAGGGCCGCAACTTCCAGTTTGCGCATCACCTGGTGTTATTCGACTTGCCGCTCAATCCAGACTTATTGGAACAACGCATAGGCCGTCTCGACAGAATTGGGCAAACAGAAGACGTGCAAATTCATGTTCCCTATCTCGCCGATACCGCCCAGCATACACTCTATGAGTGGTACGACAGAGGGCTCAATCTGTTTCGGGAAAGTTGCTCGGCAGGATTTGCCATCTATCAAAATTTCGAAACCCGGTTAACGAGTCAACTGCTGGATAAAGATGACTCTTTTGAAACGCTGGTGAGTGACACAGCAGAATTTACCGACCGAACCCGCGTGGAATTGCGGGAGGGCCGAGATAAACTGCTGGAGCGTAACTCTTGCAACCCCGAAATCGCCGCAGCGTTAATCGCCGAGATTAGCGAGCAAGAACAAGGCGACGAGTTGCAAGACTATCTGGAAAAGCTGTGTGAAACCTACGGCGTAGAGACAGAGTTTCACTCTGAGAAAAC
This sequence comes from Cryomorphaceae bacterium, assembly GCA_047612385.1. GTDB lineage: Bacteria > Pseudomonadota > Gammaproteobacteria > Pseudomonadales > Halieaceae > JBALVT01. Next base: position 20,561 of record JBLGAR010000067.1, read on the forward strand.
CCTGATTTTACGTCCCACTGAGCACATGCTCACGGGGCATTTCCCCTACGTGCAAGAAGAGGGAACAACGGTGACGTTTAACCGTGAAAAAGCACTTTCTAGAGAGGACATCGAGTTTGTCACCTGGGAGCACCCGATGATTGTGGAAGCCATGGAAATGGTGCACTCCACAGAACTTGGCAACGCAGCGATCGGCACCATCAAGCTCAAGGGCATCCCGGCGGCAACCATGTTGCTGGAATGTCTATACACCGTTAACTGTGTGGCGCCAAAATCACTTCAGGTCGAGCGGTTTTTATCGCTGTCACCCATGCGTTTACTGATGGACGCTCGCGGTAAGGATCTCGCCTCGTTACTTCCGCATGAACGATTAAACGGCTTGGTAGAGCGGATCAAAAAACCTACTGCCCTGGCTATCATCAAACAGGTTTACAAAGAAGTTGAAACCAAGATGACCATGGCCACTACTGAAGCGGAAAAAAACCTCAAGGATATTCTCGCCGAAGCCGATACCAAAATGCGCGCCGACCTTGGAGCAGAGTTACAGCGCCTGGAAGCCCTGCGCGCGGTCAACCCTTCCATCAGAGCTGAAGAGGTAGACCACTTGCGTTATCGGATAGAAGAGTGTGCCATACACATCGCTCATGCCAATCTTCAGTTGCAGGCTTTAAGACTGATTGTTACAACCTAGCAGTCCGCCTTGCGATTCGTCTTGAAACGCTTTTTATTGCGGCATTTGTTCTGAGCGTCTTCGGGAGATTCACTTAGCGACTCCCGATCAGCGGTATCGCTCTCGGTCGCCTTGGCTTTGAGGGTTCCGCTTTGCTCAAACTGGGCGATGTCGGCGACAATGCTTTCGACTATCTCGTTGGGAACAGGCAAGCTCAAATTATACTGAGCCAACTTCCAACCCCCCTCTTCCTTTACCAGCACCCCACTACCGCGACATTTGCCGAGCTTTTCGTTACTCAGCATCTCGTCAAACCAGGCAATTCGACCGCCGGCACTCATTGTGATGTGTCGCTCGGTGGAGTTATAGCTCCAGCCTTCACCCTTTGAAAAGTGCGCAGCTGCAAAATCGCTAAACTCCGCGCCGCGCCAGCGCTCTGTAGCATCGGTCCCCAGAAACACGATATCGCGAGATATGATTGCACTATAAGCAGAAAAATCAGATTCTGAGGCGGCGCGATGAAACGCATTCAAAGTCGAGGAAACGCCAGATTCATCGGCGGCACGAACATCCGACATTCCAAAGACAGACAGCGCGAGCAGAGCAAAGATTTTTACAAACACGGGGCACCCTTTAAGCCAATGACACTTGCGGCAACTCTATCCGCTACGACCTTAAGAGCGCAAGCATTGCGCTCATTTAGAAAAACTTCTGGCCAATTTAAACCGCTTGCTTTAATAGTAAAGCAACTGATTTAAGTAGTCCCCCGAAAGTAGATATGCCCACTCTAGAGACATTCACTGCTGGTTATATTTCGTATAGTTATCTTTTCAGCTGTTTTTACAATAGAGAGTTATGTACCAGCCAAAAACCGCTGGAGGCCGCGTATTTTCTGGGCTGGCATGGCATTTGCTCGGTAGGACCAATGAAAGATAAGGGCAACATATTATGAATAGGAAACTTCTAACAGCACTAGCGATATTTGCAGTTGTGGGGTGGGTGGGCACAGCCAGCGCGGGACTCATTGCAGACCGTGCGAGCTTTGACGCCGCTATATCGGATGCCATTGTCGATGATTACACCAATCCAGGGTACAGTTTCAGCTAATCCGACGCAGTAATGACTGCTGTTCTTGGCGCAACAACTTATCAGACATCAGGGCACCTGGATAACAATATTGTCTTTGGTACAAGCACGACCTATTGCGGGGGATGCAACGGCAGTTTCATACTGGACTTCACTTCCACATCAATTGGAAGTGGCAACGGTGTATTCGGCCTCGGACTCGCTGGCCTTGGTTGGTCACGCCGCAAAGCGTAAACAGAACTCCTAGTGTAAGCCCACTTCGTGAACTGACCCCCAATAGTTGGACTGTTTAGCTAGACGGCACTTAAGGCCTGAGTTCTGTAGTCTACAGGGCTCAGGCCTTTTAGGTTCACCTTGATTCTATCGTGATTGTAGTAACTGATATACTCGCGTAACTCACCAATAAAGATGTCGACATTGGCAAATTCATGCCCGTGGAAGAATTCGCTTTTCAATATTCCGAAGAAGCCCTCCATCGTAGCGTTATGGTGGCAGTTACCCTTGCGAGACATACTCAGCCTGATGCCTTGATCTGACAAGGCCTGTCGGTATCCACTCATTTGGTATTGCCAGCCTTGATCTGAGTGCAGTAGCAGGCTTTCATGACCATTCAGGCGTTTGAACGCCTGATTTAGCATGCTCGTCACCATGCGCAGGTGGGGTGTTTTGGCAATCTGGTAGGACACAATCTCCTGGTTGCAGAGATCCAGAATCGGTGACAGGAACACCTTCTGTCCTCGAACATTGAATTCGGTGACATCAGTCACCCACTTCGTGTTCGGCTCGGCCGCTTCAAAGCAACGGTTGAGTGTGTTAGGCGCAACACGGCTGAGTTGGCCACGATAAGACTTATAACGCTTGGGACGAACTGTGGATTTAAGTCCCAACTGGTTCATCAGTTTCTGGACTGTCTTATGGTTTAGCCAACAGCCTTCAGCCCTTAACGCCCACATGATTCGACGGTAACCGTAGCGGCCTTTGTGCTTATGAAACTCCATTTCTATCCGGCGTTTTTCGCTGGCATACGCATCAGGTCTTTGTCGCGCTTTACGCCAGTAGTAATACACACTGCGAGCCACCCCTGCTATGCGCAGCAGATTTGGCAATTTATGCTCCTGCCTTAATTCATCGACAACCAGTGTTTTTTCTTTGACACTGATCGTTTCTCCTGAATCAAGGCTTCCAGCTTTTTTAGGTAAGCATTCTCCGCTCGAAGAAACTCCAGTTCCTGAACCATCTCCTCGGGGGTCATTCCTACCACTGGGTTTCCTGGGGGTGGTGCAGGCTTTCTGGGCTTGGACATTTTGCGCCCTCGACGTCGGTCAATGAGTGCATTTTTTCCGCCCTCATTGTAACGCCTCAACCACGTCTGCACGGTGTAGGGAGTGGGAATATTGAAAAACGCACTGGCCTGGCGGGAAGACCAACTTTCTTTCTCCATTCGCCGGAGAACCTCGAGTTTATCTTCTGCCGAGTATATTTGCGGGTGTTTTGACAGCCCAAGGGGGCCGTGCAGCGTGTAGAGAGCGTGCCAGTTGCGGAGAGTCGCATGATGAATACCGAAGTGAGTGCCGGTTTTGCGCCAACCGCCACCATTGTGTATGTGGTATCGAACGACTCTGGCCTTGAAATCGACTGAATACTTGCTCATAGAACTAACCCCTTACAGTTGGATTAATGTCCAACTTTCGGGGGTCAGTTCATCGGTGGGCTTTTTGTTGCCTACGATTTGATGCCGCTAATGTCTCTAGATAGGACAGAGCCGCCATTAGCCAGGATGCTGGCAAGCCGCCCCATCATGTCCGCTTCCACCACTCTAGAGACATTCGCTGCCGGTTATATTGCGTACAGTTATTTTGTCAGCTTTATTTACAATCCATAGCTATATACCTGCCCCAAACCGCTGGAAGCGGCGTGCTTACTGTGTTGGCATGGGTTTTGCCGTATTGGTTCACGAAGCCGAGAAATCGCGGTGAAATTTTTGTGAACAAATTAATTCATAGGAGCTACCTCATTAGAATACGGCTTCACGCACTGCTTACCGTTTCAATTCTAGCGCTGAACGCACCGTCCAGTTTTGCTGCACTCATGGTGTTCACGGACAGGACCCTGTGGGAAAACGCCGTGAGCGGACCCATCACAACCGACCCGTTTGACAATAACATGGGCACCGCCAACGTAATCAACTTCGACAGTGGCGTTGTGAGCACCCGCTTAAATTCCGGCCAACCCCACATTATCTCCGGCGGCAGATTCGATACGGGTGTTGGTAATGGATCAGACATCACCACCTGGGTTTTCCCGATGGACATCATCGCGTTCGGTGGTGACTTTACCAGCACCACCACGGCTGGCGGGCTGCAGGTCATCGGGGACTTTAACGGCGCCGGCGACATGACCGTCACTTTCTCCGATTATCTGGCAGGTTCAGGTAATGGTTTCCTGGGGATCGTAGGTATGTCGTCGTTCTCCAGCGTCGTCTGGGATGCTCCAAGTGCCGAGCAGTGGCAGATCGACAACCTCTCTTTTGCCGCCCAAGTGCCCTCACCAGCAACCTTAGCTTTAGTTGGCCTCGGCTTTGCTGGCCTTGGTTGGTCGCGCCGCAAGAAAGCGTAAATAGAACTCCTGATGTAGGCCCCCACATGACGGGGGCATTTTTTTGCCTGTGATTTGGTGTGGCTAATGTCTCTTGATAGGACATTGCAGACATCATTGCCGTGTTTGCATTGCCGCTTGCCCACTGTAACCA
>JBLGAR010000068.1:0-24600 GCA_047612385.1 Cryomorphaceae bacterium
ATTTAGAGACGGTTACACAACGTCCTGTGGATGACTCTGAACAAATGTCACCGATGCAGGTGCTCGGTGGCGATGAGGCTCTTTTGCGCCGTAGCTACGCAGTGGAAAAGATCTCGGACAATAGCTACACAATGTCACCAATGGGAGTTAGCCCTAGGTTCAAACGCCTATCCGTTGAATTTCAAAGTGCCGACTTTAAAACACTTGAGATAGTGGACAATTTAAATCAAAGAATTGTTATTTCTTTTGACAATATCAATTCGGAAGCAACTCTCACGCCGGACGATTTCGTTTTTAGCGCACCCGCCGGCGCTGACTTTTTCAATTACGAGCAGTAGGGTGGCCCCGCCAGGTTCTCAGCGAAAGTAAGCATCTGTCTCGGCCGCCAGATAAGTAAACACCGCAAAGGCCGCAATGTTCTGATCCAAATCAGAGGGGCCTATTTTGTCCAAGGTGTCATTGGCTGTGTGGTGCAGATCGAAGTAATCCCAACCATTTTGAGCCAGCGTCACCACGGGGACCCCCGCTTCACGAATAAAAAGCATATCGGGGCCGCCAGTGGCGGTGTTGTGGCCAGGTGCGATGCCCAGTGGTTTCAGCGCCTTGGAAAATTGCTCCGAGATCGCCAGCGCTTTTTCCCCGAAGCGGGTATCGAATCGCCAGATATCTCCGGCGCCAAAATCAGACTCAGTACCCACCACATGATTGTTCAGCTGATCGGCGTGTCGTTCGGCATAGGCTTTGGCACCCACCAGCCCAACTTCCTCAGCGCCAAATAAAACCACTCGGATGGTTCGCTTTGGTGCTTGTGCCAGTGAATCCAAAAGCAATTTCGCCGCGCCTATAACAATGCCAACACCGGCGCCATCGTCGATAGCGCCAGTTCCCAAATCCCAGGAATCCAGGTGAGCACTAATAAGCACTATTTCTTCAGGCCTTTCTCGGCCGGGAATTTCAGCGATGACGTTACCTGATATTGAAGCTGGCTCAGTTTGCGTTTCCAGTACCAGCTTGACGAAGACAGGTAGGCCGCGCTCCTGTACTCGCGCGAGTTGATCCGCATCTGGCGCTGCAAGCGCCGCGGTGGGTACAGAGTCAACAAGGTCATCATTACTGGCGCGATGCATTTGCCCCGTGTGTGCGAAGCGATGGCTGCTGGTACCCACAGAGCGAATGAGAGCGGCTTTTGCGCCTAGTCGATGCGCTTCATAGGCCGTTTCCCGACGCTTCTTGGCTGCCACACTGTAGCCCGAACCATCCTGGGTCCGGGTCATCGTCTCGTCAATGAAGACAATTTTTCCCGATACTTCATCTTTATCAGCACTGCTCAGAGCAGATAGAGACGCAAAGGTTACGATTTCCCCTTCTACACCTTCCGGGCCGGTGCCAACGCTTCCTCCCAGTGCGGTAATAGTCAAAGGCTGGGGGAAGGGAGAAAGGATTCTAGCGCTCTGCCTACCGCGTCGCCAAAGAGGAACCTTGAACTCCTCTATGCGAACATTTTCAAACCCCAGCGACGACAATTCTTCAACTGCCCAATCTCTGGCTCTGGCCTCCGCCGGAGAACCTGCAAGACGCGGGCCTACTTCTGTGGTGAGTGATTCAACAATGGTATAACCGGTAGGATTGCCGACCGCCAGTTGTCTCAGTTTCAAAGAAGTGTCGAGCATCTCCGCGGAGAAAGCATTGCCTGCATCTTCGGATTGCACTGGCGTCGTTAACAGCATAAAAATAATGGCGATAAGTCGAACTGGCATGAGATAACCCGCAGTAGTAAAACATCTGAAGCCTCTATTTTCTGTGCATAGCGCAACGGATGCAAGCAAAGCCGAAAAACCCTACAATGCGCTCTCTCAACTCAGCGCTATATGCACAGCTGTAGCGACTCTAATCAGGAAATATTCTTGTACTTTTGGCCATTCAATGACAAATGACTTATTTGGCAGCTCGGTGGGTGCTTCAGGCGCCGACCTGCGTGGTTACCAACCACTGGCATCGCAATTGCGGCCGCAAAGCCTGGATGAGTACTCTGGTCAAGATCACCTTTTAGGGCCTGGAAAACCGCTGCGTCTATCTATAGAGCGTAACCAGCTTCACTCGATGATTTTATGGGGGCCACCAGGTGTAGGTAAAACGACGTTGGCAAGAATTATTTCCAACACGGCCGAGGCCTACTTTGTACAAATCTCTGCGGTACTGTCAGGCGTAAAAGAGATACGCGAGGCCGTGGCGCAGGCGCAGCAACAAAAAGCCTCTGGACGAGATACCGTGCTGTTTGTGGATGAGGTCCATCGGTTTAACAAATCCCAGCAGGATGCATTTCTGCCCTATGTAGAGGATGGCACGGTCATCTTTATCGGTGCGACCACGGAGAATCCCTCTTTCGAATTGAACAATGCACTGTTATCGCGATCCCGAGTGTACAAACTTCGCTCTCTTGATCCAGCGGATATCGAGGGGGTTTTGAGCCGAGGGTTGGAGTACCTTGGGCCTTCAGTTACGATTGATAAAGAGTGCAGCGCCATGCTGGCTCAACAATCGGATGGAGATGCGAGGCGCGCACTCAACCTGCTGGAACTGGCGGCGGATCTGGCGCGGGACAATGCGGGTGTACGACAGATTACTAGACAGACCCTAGAAGAAGTATTACAGGCATCGCTGCGCCGCTTTGATAAGGGCGGCGATATGTTTTATGACCAGATTAGCGCGATGCACAAAGCGGTCAGGGGCAGCTCTCCAGACGCAGCGTTGTATTGGCTGTGCCGCATGCTTGATGGTGGCAGTGATCCGCTGTATTTGGCCAGACGAGTGGTTCGGATGGCCAGCGAGGACATCGGAAATGCCGATCCTAGAGCCCTCACGCTCGCCCTGGAAGCTTGGCAAGTGCAGGAGCGCCTGGGTAGCCCGGAAGGCGAATTAGCGATAGCTCAAGCGATTGTCTATCTGGCTTGTGCGGCCAAGAGTAATGCCGTTTATACGGCCTACAAAGCGGCACGGGCGGATGTTGAGAATGGTGGCAGCGAGGACGTTCCTCTGCACCTGCGTAATGCACCCACTCAACTAATGAAAGAGTTTGAGCACGGGGCGCAATATCGCTATGCCCACGATGAAGTTGGAGCATTTGCGGCGGGTGAAAACTATTTCCCCGAAGCGCTAAAGGACCGGCAGTACTATCAACCTGTAGATCGCGGCCTGGAGTTAAAGATTCAGGAAAAGCTCCGGCACCTGCGCCAACTCGACAAAGACAGCGCAGACCAGCGCTACCGCTAGCTTATCGGGTTCTAGAAATGTTCCTTAAGACGAATAAGCGGTACAATACCAACTACCCAAGTCATCCGATCGATTGTTCATGAACTACGTACTCTTCATCGCCCTGGGCGGCGCCACCGGAGCCGTATCGCGCTATTTGCTTGCGGGCTGGGCACACAGCCTTTGGGAGGGTAAATTACCCGTCGGCACACTCTTGGTGAACGTGCTCGGGTCTGCAGCTATCGGTATTGTTTACGTTTTGATTGTGGAAAAAGAATGGCTGCACCCGGATTGGCGCGGTGTATTGATGGTTGGATTTTTGGGCGCCTTCACGACCTTCTCCACGTTTTCTTTGGAGACCATTACCTTAATTGAGGCCGGGCACTGGGCACATGCCGCTTTCTATATGCTCGCCAGCACATTATTGTGCGTGATCGGAGCAGGTGCAGCCATACAGATAACGCGGCTTTTAACCTAGAAAACACCCGTAAACTCTACCAAGTAAAAGACAGGAACTACCCGAATGTTGGATATCAAGGCGGTCCGCAAAGACCCCCAGGCAATTGCCGAACTACTCGCAAGGCGCGGTTTCGAATTTGATGTGGCGCACTTTACTTCCCTCGATGCGCGACGCAAGCAGGCAGACATCGACAGCCAGAGCCTGCTTGCCGAAAAGAAAAGTGCATCGAAAAAGATCGGAGAGCTGGTAGGGCAGGGCATGGGTGTGGATGAGGCTAAAGCCACTGTTAAGCAAAGTCTGGAAAAGATCGCCGCCAAAATAGACCAGTCTATTGAAGCGGCCAAGTCAGTCCAGAACCAACTGGACGATTTATTGCTAAGTGTTCCGAACCTGCCGCACACCGATGTTCCGATTGGCAAAACCGAAGACGACAATGTCGAAGTATCTCTTTGGGGTTCACCTGGAAGTTTCGATTTTACGCCGCGAGATCATGTTGAAATTGGCGAAATGATGGGCCAGTTGGACAGTGAAACGGGCGGGAAAATTACGGGATCTCGTTTTACCGTTATGTATGGCGAACTCGCCAGAATGCACCGAGCACTGATTCAGTTCATGCTCAACTTGCACACAACGGAGCACGGCTACCAGGAAATTTATGTTCCCTTTATTGTTAACAGAGACTCCTTAATAGGTACCGGGCAGTTACCCAAATTTGAAGAAGATTTATTCAAACTGCGATCCGATAGCGAGTACTACCTGATTCCCACCGCCGAAGTGCCCGTGACGAACGTGGCCAGAGATCGTATTTTTGATGAGTCAGAGTTAGGAGACAAAGGAATACGGTTTGCCTGTCACAGCCCCTGCTTCAGAAGCGAGGCGGGCAGCTATGGACGAGATACCCGCGGCATGATTCGCCAGCATCAGTTCGAAAAGGTAGAACTAGTGCAGTTGGTTCGTCCGGAACACTCCCTTAGCGCGCTCGAACAGCTTACCGGTCATGCCGAGGCAGTATTGCAAGCGCTGGAGCTGCCTTACAGGAAAGTGATTTTATGCGGCGGAGACCTGGGCTTCTCTGCTCATAAGACTTATGACCTGGAGGTTTGGCTACCAGCTCAGAAGACGTACAGAGAGATTTCCTCCTGCAGTCACTTTGGCGACTATCAAGCGCGAAGAATGCAGGCGAGATGGCGCAACTCGGCTACCGGCAAACCGGAGTTTCTGCACACTATCAACGGTTCTGGATTAGCGGTGGGCAGAACACTGGTAGCGGTGCTAGAGAATTATCAGCAAGCAGACGGTTCAGTCACAGTGCCGAGTGCGCTGCGCCCCTACATGGGTGGCTGCGATACGCTGGGGGGATAGTGGTTGGAATACCTACCTACTTTTCTGCGAATAAAGGACGCTAAGGTTGTATTGATCGGTGGCGGAACAATTGGAACGCGTAAAGCTCGATTGTTGCTTAAAGCCGGGGCGGCGTTAACCGTTGTTGCTCCTGAGATATCCGATGAGCTCAAACTAGCCTTGGCCGAACATGACGGCGTGTGGCATCAATCCAAGTTTGAGCCAAGCGATTTGCAAAACGCTAAACTTATTGTTGCTGCAACACCGCAGGCCAAGGTTAATGCTGAGATTTCAGCAAGAGCGCAAGCTCTGTCTATTCTGGTCAACGTTGTCGATTCACCCGAGCTGTGTACATTCATCTTTCCCTCTATTGTAGATCGATCACCACTATTGATCGCCATTTCGAGCAGTGGTCGCAGTCCAGTACTCGCGCGTTTACTGCGGCGAAAAATTGAAGCAATGGTGCCCGCAGCCTATGGCCAGCTAGCCGAATTTGCTGGAAGGATGCGCGATGTGGTTAAAGACAAAATTATTAACGAGTCGCCGCGACGTCTGTTCTGGGAGCAAGTGGTGGATGGTCGCGTTGGTGAAATGGTACTCGCAGGCCGGGAGCAACAAGCCGAAGCTGCTTTACGCGAAGACCTGGAAAACGTGAACGAGCGCGGTCCCGGCGAAGTGTATCTCATTGGTGCTGGACCGGGTGATCCAGATCTGATGACGTTTAAGGCTGTCAGATTACTGCAAAGTGCCGATGTAGTGTTGTTCGACCGGTTGGTATCTGAGCCTATTCTAGAGTTGTCTCGGCGCGACGCTGAGCGCATCTATGTGGGTAAAGCACGATCCGACCACGCCGTGCCACAACAGCAAATTAACCAACTGTTGGTTGATCTTGCCCTACAGGGTAAACGCGTTGTGCGCTTGAAGGGCGGCGACCCCTTTATCTTTGGCCGTGGCGGCGAAGAGATAGAGCTATTGGCCAAACACAATATTCCATTTCAGGTTGTGCCTGGAATCACTGCTGCCAGTGGTGCGGCCTGCTATGCCGGGATTCCGCTGACACATCGCGACTACGCGCAATCCGTGCGCTTCGTCACCGGTCATCTCAAAGCGGGCGGCATGGACCACGACTGGTCACAATTCCAGTCAACGACAGAGACCTTGGTGTTTTATATGGGGCTGGCAGGACTACCGCTGATTTGTGAGGAGCTACAGCGCAGTGGACGCTCTCAGGACACGCCTATCGCGTTGGTAGAGCGGGGGACCTTCATGGAACAGAGGGTGTTGATAGGAACACTGGCAACGATGGCATCCGTTGTAGAGCGGGAGAAGCCCAGAGCGCCCACCTTGATCATTGTGGGTGACGTTGTGCGTTTGCACGATCAGCTGGCTTGGTTTGGAGAGGCCAATTCTTCGAAAGAACCACTTACTGAATGACCCATTTTTCATTCTACCAGCTGGCGCTTATGTGGCATTTGCACTATTTTCTGTGATGCCAATCGCATTTTAGTGTCTTTTCTCTGAATAAAAAGTCGATTTACGCAATAGTACGGATCACGCTGCGATTAAATCCACCGAATTATTTTGAGGCAAGCCAAGACTTCTGCTAGCAACCATTACATGAAAAACAAACGCAACTACTACCGAGTTCTACACGTGCAATCCGATGCACCCAAGGAGATTATTCGATCCAGCTATCGAACCTTGATGCAGAAAATGCGTATGCATCCTGATCTGGGCGGCGATGACTGGAATGCCTCGTTGCTCAACGAAGCCTATGCGGTTCTGACAGACACCGACAATCGCGCTGCCTATGATAAAACCCGTCCATTCGAAAAACGCAGCGAGAGCTCCCCTGATGCCAAGAGCGTCGCTCTGCGCGCAATAGCGCGGTCCAACACTGAGTGTATGTTTTGTAGCCGGGCTCACGAATACGCCGAGGAACTGTGTGCCGATGACTTGTGTGAGCGCTGCGAGAGCCCTTTGTACCCGCTGGAAGTCGCCCAGTTGGAAGAGTTCGACCGCCGCGGTATTAGCCGGGTCCCAAACAATCATTCCATTGTGTTGTGTACACGCTGGCCACAGGCTGCACCCAGTATCGGGCGGACCGATGATATATCCTTAAACGGGATGAAATTTTTTTCGCAAACTAATTTGGAAGTTGGGCAAATTATTAAAATCGACTCTCCGATGTTGAAAGCAGTCGCGCGCATCGTGCGCTGTAAACATCAAGGCCGGGAGTGGATAACTGCCGCGGCCTTTATCAGTCTTCGCTTTGCCAGGACCCGTGGCAGTTTTATTGCCGAGCGCGTCTGAGACTTACAGAGCTTTCTCTTTTTTTCTGTTCGATGCAGCAAAGCTCTGATTGTTCATCAACAGCGTATCGACCAGCACATTTCCTGCTTCAGTGAGCAGTACATCAGGTCTGTCTTCCTCTTCTTCGCTCTGGTCGGAAGTCGTATCAGCATCTTCCTCTTCGCTTTCTTCGTCTTCCTCATCCAAAGAAGACAGTAGCTCTTCGCCCTTCGCCTTACGACGCTTGTTTTCAATCAGCAAAGCTTTCTCTTCTTGTTCGCTCCTCATTGCCATTCGTGCCTCGGCATTGAGTGGGAGGTGGGTAATATCGCGAGACTGCTTCAGCATTGCTACCTGGTCTTCGAGGTATATATAGTCAGGGTTATGAGAGCTTCGCTCTTCAAACATTTTGCTTAACTGGGGAAGCGTATTTTGTAAATCGCTGTAGCGCCTGTGTCGGACGGGATTAATATGGTCCCAGTTAAGGGCATGGTCCAGGGAACTCTCACCGATTTCTTCGGAATCATAGAGTGAGGGGAAACCCACGTCTGGCAATACGCCGCGGTGCTGAGTGCTTTCACCGGAAATACGGTAAAATTTTGATTCAGTTATTTTTAACTGTCCTTCGGTGAGAGGAACTAAGGTTTGCACGGTTCCCTTGCCAAAAGACTGGTCGCCGACAACGATACCACGCTGGTAATCCTGAATAGCACCGGCAAATATCTCCGATGCCGAGGCGCTCAGGCGGTTGATGAGCACCACCAATGGACCCTCGTAGTAATCACTTCGCAAACGCTTACCGTCGCGCCATACGCGGCTGGATGAATGACGAATCTGTACGGTCGGACCGTATTCAATAAACAGGCCGGTGAGATCGTTCGCCTCTTGCAATGACCCTCCGCCGTTGTTGCGTAAGTCGATCACAATGCCTTCAACGCCATCCGCTACAAGCTCATCCAGCAGCTTTTTTACGTCTCTGGTGGTGCTTTTGTATTCTTTATCGCCTCTGCGCATAGCTTCGAAGTCGATATAGAAAGCGGGAATATCGATAACACCGACTTTCTTCGTATCGCCACCGACTGTGGGAACCTCTAGTATTTCTTTTTGCGCGCTCTGTTCTTCAAGCTTCACTTTGTTACGTACAATGGTGATAACTTTGTGGACGTCCTTGGCCTTGGATTTTGCTGGGATCACTTCCAGGCGCACGGTAGAGTCTTTTTTACCGCGGATTAGCTCGACCACTTCATCCAATCTCCAGCCTACAACGTCCTCTATTGGACCGCTTTCACCCTGGCCGACGCCAACAATTTTATCCGCTGGCTGTAACTCGCCTTGCTTATCGGCGGGGCCTGCAGCCACCAAACGCGCAACTTTAGTATAGTCATCCTCAAGCTGCAAAACCGCTCCAATGCCTTCAAGCGAAAGGCTCATGTTGATATTGAAGTTTTCCGAACGCCGTGGAGAAAGGTAGTTGGTATGGGGGTCGTACAATTCAGTCAACGCATTGGCATAGATTTGAAATACATCCTGGCTGTTGTACTGCTGAACGCGCTTAAGATGATTCTTTTGTCGTTTAACGACGGTACTGGCGAGCTCTTCTTCAGGCTTATCTGCCAGCTTAAGGCTGAGAATCTGATTTTTCAGATGCAGTCTCCAGCGCTCATCCAGCTCGGTCTCGGTTTGTGCCCAGGGCTGGTCGTCGATCTCAAGTTCATAGGACTCATCCACCGTGAAATCCATTTTCTCAACGGCGGCGGGTAAAGTCTCGATGACTTGAGTTAGTCGCGCTTCCATGCGGGCTTGGAAACGATTAAATATCTGGTAGCCGGCCTCCAACTGTCCTTTGCGAGACTGGTCATCTAACTCGGTTCGATATTTTTCGAATTCTGCGATGTCGGCAGCGAGGAAAAACATCTTTCTACCGTCGAGTTTTTCGATATAGCTGTCCAGATGCTGGGAAGAAAGCGTGTCGTCGTACTTCAGCTTGGCATAGTGCCGCTCTTCCAGCTGCTCTATCATTTCTACAATCGTTTCCGCTTGATCTTTGGTGTGCTGGATTAGTGCCCAGCTGGGAACAGATGAAAATGAAATAGCGAAGGCGGTCAATGTGGTGACAATGGCAGCGGTGGTTTTTCCGCCCTGGGCGAATCTTGGCAATAATTTCAAAGTTGGCTCACTTTCACAATGTACAGGAGTTTAGTTTAACCATGCAGGATCGCTGTGCAAGGATATATGTATAGATAAAGAATACGACTAAAAGTTCATATCGAATACTTACTGGCTCAATTGCAGGTATTCCGGGGCCTGCGGTCATGGCGAGTAGATCCCCGTTGTTACTAAGCCCTGCTGCCGCGTACGAGTTTTGCCAAAGCAGATTGACCTTGTGTACGATAACTATCTTTAAATATGATATATATCAAATTTTTAATTAATATATCTAATGTTATTTATAGGAGTAGGCGCGCAGTAACTTCGACTACTGATAGACACTGCAAGCATCGATACGCCGCTGTATTTCATCATTGACTAGTGTGTAGTCCCGGCTGTCCAAATCCTCATACAGGCTCTTGAATTCTAGCTCCAACAGTCCCTCCGGAAGGTTATTGATGTCCGGCATATAGTCAGATTCCTTCAAGTGGGTTGTCATCCGGTCTTGTATTTTTTCGGCGTCAGGCCCCATTGCTCTTTGCGCTAGCTCGACACCTGCTCTATCAGCCAACAGATCGACGAAGCTGAACCCACTGCCGCCGCGCGAATCATTCAATTCCTTGAAGATTCCTACTGCGTCAGCAAGCCCACCGCCGCCCGCGGCACTGATAGCAGCAGAGAGCGCAAAATGTTGCGCCAAATCGCCCCGCCCGGATAGCGTTAGCGCCATGGGGGCGGGCCTTACGGCAGGGGCGTTTGTTTTTTCGCCCAGCAGCGTGTTGTACGAGCTGCCGCTAATGGCCAGCCCCAGACTCAGAAAAAGTGCCCGGTGTTCTGCGCGCGGATCATTGCCGTCCTGGGTACGTATCCTGGCGAGTATAAACAGCTTTTCCAGTAGGGTGGTCAATGATGTCTTGCCCTTGAATTCGCGTGATTCAAGGGCAATCGCGACGTAATAGGCCTCTACACCGAGTCTATCGGCCTCGGGTAAGAGCAGGTCTCTGCCGCGATCCTTTAGCTGATCAGCCAAATCGTCTTGCCATTGATAAACGAGTTGAAGTTCGTCGGTAGCCAGATGTATCGTCTTAACGGATGCCATGATCCCAGCATACTCAACGAACCGGCCACGTAGATAGGAGTCTATAGAGTTAACAACTGGATTCACGAGTTGCCCTGGCACCTTGACACGCCCGAAATCGATGTGCCCAACCGTCAGCCTTGGACCCGCCTGTACAAAACGAACCGACATATTAAAGTATTTGCCCACTGGATTGTCGGGTAGGGTGTAGGAGTAACGTGCGGTCGCCGATTGTTTATCCAGCTCTACCAAAGTCCGGCTGCGGTCCCTGTCGCGCAGTGCATAGTTAAGCCCGAGATTCAGATCTCGACCCGTCACTGACAGGTGGCGAAACTCTCCGTCGCGTATTGTGCGTGGGTCGTGATGGCGGAGTAAGTTCGTAATTCTCTCGACGTCTTCATGGTCCATACTACTGGGCGATTCAACGAGAGCAGTCGGCTGGACCGCCGACAACAGTAGTATTGTCGGTATACTGAACAGCGCGATCAGCAATAAGAATAGGAAAAGTTTGAGCAGTAGTCTAATCAAGTCAGCGTCCAGGCTAAGCGTTGCATCCACAGCATCATCGATGCTCCCTGATCTTCTTGCAACAGCTAGCCAAAGACTGCCGCGCAGACGGTATATTACCGTGAGCCGCCGGCGTGGAATAGCGCTATCTTCGGGAAAAGATAACTTTGGGCGATGGGTCAAACATGGCTTCTTCTGCGTCTTCAAAGCTAGCGTAGCATTTGGCAAAGCCCAGTGGGTTTAAATGTCCGGCGCAGGCGTGTTTCAAAACTTCGGGCAAAACACTGCGTGAATGCACTCGACTCACGTCATAGGTAATACCACGTAAGTAAAGCGCATTGAGAGGAAGTTCAGTCATAGCTGTTAAACCTCCTGAGACGCCTGTGCAGTGCCCACAGGGCGCTGTAGACAGCAGCGCATAAGTAAGGCCGCCTGCTAGCGCAGAGGCATCAACTGTAATGAGAAACTCCTCCTCGATGCGCGGTGGCTGTGCATAATCCATAAGAATGGTCTGGGCACCGGCGTGCGCGGCTATTGCCAGGCGTGCGCTGTCAAAGTCGGTATACACAACTCTGCTTGATCCTAGAGCGAGAGCTGCGTGGACCGCGTATAAGCCGACGCTCTGTGCCAGGCCTCCGACCACAAGAACAGGTTCTCCGGGGAAACGCTTTAATCCTTCAGAGACCGTGCGGAAGCCATCGGCTACATTGTCTGATAATCCGCAGGCTGCTTCAGGCGTTAAGCTATCGGGGAGTTGCACCAGCATCTCGTCGGCGAAGGGGACTCTAATATAATCCGATAAGGCGCCACCGTGTTCTCCGGCCGGATGCGTGCCCAAGCCGTATGCTGCAAGAGCGGGCACTGCGTGGCAGGCGTTGGTCCATCCACGCTTACAGTAGCTGCATACGCCGCAGCTAATTTGAAAGGGCACTATTACCTGGTCTCCCGGCCGGAATCTGGTAACGGCAGTGCCAATCTCTGATACAACCGCTACTGTTTCGTGCCCGAGTGCAAAGGGCCCAGGCGTCCGATAGCTACCCACAGCCAAGTAGAGGTCCAGGTCACAGCGCGCGACAGCAATGGGGCGGACAACGGCATCCAGGTCCGTTGAAATAGAAGGCTTTGCAACCTCCTGCCACTCGAGAATCTTGGGTTTGATATAGCTGAGCTGCTGCATCGTAGACATTTGAGTACCTGGTTAATTATATAGACCGATTGGTATAATTATAGCTCATGTTATAGACTAATCAATGTAATCACTACTGAATTTGGCTAAGGCAGAAAACATGGCCGGTGCACGCAAGCATAAAGAGAACCTGGTTCGTGCTGCTGCAGATCTTTTCCGCACGCAGGGTTATAGCGCAACTGGGCTAAACCAGATTTTAGAAACCAGCGGGGCTCCCAAAGGCTCTCTTTACTATTACTTCCCCGAAGGCAAAGAATCCCTGGGCGCAGCAGCGGTTTCATTGGCCGGCAAGGCAGGCAGTAAAACATTACAAAACCTTAAGAAGAAAGCTGATTCACCGGCAGACTTTATCGCACTGTATTGCAACCTATTGGCACAATGGATGGAGGCATCGGAGTTTAGATCGGGCTGCCCTATTGCGACGACGGTACTGGAAACCTGCCCGCAGTCAGCTGTAATAAGAAGTGCCGGCGCAGAAGTTTTCGAAAACTGGATCGGTATTATCGGGGAGGTTTACGCTGAAACCGGCTGTAGCGAAAAGGAGGCTAGAGAGCATGCAGTCGCGTGCATAGCCGCTATTGAGGGAGCGTTGATTATGGTGCGAGCATCTTCCAGCGTAGAGCCGCTAAGGATTGTCCGGGAAAATCTTGTATCCCGGTGTGCTCAAAAATAGACAAATTTGCAGCATAAAAAACCCGGCCGGGCCGGGTTTATCTAGAACTCAATAGACGCTAGTCGCCAACTTTCAGCGTGCCACCTTTACCCAACCCACCTTTTACAGTCTGAGCACGGTAGTTTCTAAGAGAACTCACCATGTGGTTGAAGGAATCTGCAAATGCCGCAGCGAGGATTTTCCCCTCGGGCGTATTGGAGAATGCACCGGCACCGCCTCCGCCACTGCCACCAAAAAGACCGCCAAATACGTCAAAATCGAAGCTCTTTGCATTGCCTTGAGACGCAGAAATCTGAACGCCCGAACGGTTGTCAATTAACAGCTGTGTCGTAGATGCCTCGTTGCTTTTAAGACCGCCACCAACGAGGGCTCCAACCGAACCAAACAAACCACCTGCGATAGCGCCCAGACCACCTGTTCCTTTCGCAGCAAACTGGATAGAGGGGTTCATGGTGAAATCAGCCGCGACCATTTGTCCTTTTTGAAACTTACTGCCCTCGCGTAGCTCGCCGGAATCCATCAGGGCTCTTTCAGTCGACATTGCGGACATTGCACGTCCACGCTCGACGACGACAAAGCAATTGGATTGCTGAATCATGGTCCTGATCAATGCAATGGTGCTGCCCAGTTGCGGACAGCGGGTTCTATAGACGTCCCACCTGTCGAGGTTGGTATCTTCAAGCACAGAGAGGGTGCCCATGGTTTCATCGCAACTTTCCAAACCAGAGTTGTTGCCCTCGGCGTTTGCGCCGCCGGCTGCTCCGGTTACGGTATTGCCTTCGGAGCCGCCCATAGTGGGCATGGTCGCGTTACAGGCCGCCAGACTGGTGAGAAGTAGCCTGCTGGTCATCACTATAAACTCCTCGCTACCGTAGCGATAGAGATTGTCTGTGGGGCGGATACTCTCGCGGATAAGGTCTGCCAGCTCAACTAATATCTCGTCGCCGATGATGTGCCCGTGTGTATCGTTTATTTTTTTGAAATGGTCCATGTCGAGAATCAAGACACTCACGGCCGTGTGGTTGCGCCGAAACATTGCGCTCATTGCGTCCAGCTTTCTGTTTTGGGCTCTGCGATTACCTGCACCGGTAAGTGGGTCTACGGTAGCTAATTGCTCTAAAGCTGAGGTTTGGCGTTTTGCCGTCAAGGCAAACGAGTAGGCAAAGAATATGTTCGTCAACAGCGTTAGTGAAACAGAGAAAAGAGCTAACGGTGTTACTGAGCCCCATAGCATTACCCAAATTGCCTGCAATGCAACACTGCCCAGCAGCATCGCATAGGTCGCGCTCAAAAGAAAAAAGGCGGCAGTAAGCGCATAGTATAGCCAGTACAGTTGCGCTATACCCTGAAGATGTAATGATCCCAGAGCGGCTGCAATGAAAGTTAGGGCGACCACAAACCCTGGTACTTTGGTTTCTCGAGTGAAATAAACGTGCAGGAAAAGCCCAAACATTATAACGACGATACTGAAGTCAAGTATGGCAGTGGCCCACTGTTGGTCGATTAGCCGGAACACGGCGAAAGGAGCGACGGCAGCCGCTAAAATAGCGGTTAACAACAGCAGCAGTATTTCTTGAAATGAGCGCCCTTTTATAGCAATAATTTTCCTATTGCGCCGTATGATCCGCCTCAAGCAGTAGCGCCTCAAATTCAGGCGAGAATACCTTAACCGCTTTTTTATTTGGGCTCTAACACCTGGCCTCATCGTGAAACAGATCTTAGAGAAGCAGACTGCGCCTGGAGAGCAACTCTATAGACCATCGTCTGTGTGAAAAAACAACTCGAAATAAATTTGACAAAAAGCAGCTAGAAAACTTGTAAAAACTAGATTGTTAAAGCCTCACTCGGACGAACTAGCGCTAAACGTCTAAGTCCATTGTCACCGCCAGTCACCGCTAGCAGGATCGCCAAGATGTGGCAATGTCGGTGGAGGCTTTTACCGGTGAGTTTTTCAAAAAACAACAGTACCAGTAACCTCAATCGGCTCGATGGGAAATTTGGCGAAACGGATATGGGCTGGTTCGCCCGCTTTGAGTACAACTATATTGGGGCGTTATATATGGCTCAGGGTTTGATCGAATAGTACTCGGGTTTACCCACGAATCAGCCTACCCGGACGCGCGCCCGTGTCGCAATCGTTTTCACGGGTCTTCACTCCGGCAACGAAGGTATTCAGATAGCCGGTTGCGCTCTGTAATATGCGGCTGCCGCCGGCGGGCAGGTCGTTGTGAACGGCGATTTTCCCCAGAGACAGCCGGTCGAGATCGAATACATTGATATCTGCTCGCTTTCCCACCTCGATAACACCTCTATCGGCCAAGCCGAACAATTGTGCGTTGGCGCTGGTCTGTTTTTTTATAATAAGTTCAATCGGTAATTTGGGACCTCTGCTGCGGTCGCGCACCCAGTGAGTCAGCTGGTAGGTCGGGGCGACAGCATCGAAGATTAGATTCACGTGAGCGCCAGCGTCGCTCAAGCCAATGACAGTGTCTTCATGCTTGAGCATTTCGTGGATGACATCAAAATTTCCATCGATAAAGTTGGCACCCAAGAGTATGGCAAAATTGTTGCCACCGTCGGCTAGCAGGAAGTCATACATAAACTCATTGATTTCCCGTCCAGCCAGGGCTGCCAGAGAACCCAGGTTTGCAGAGGCTTCAGGCTCATAGTTGATTGGAGATTCGATTGGAAACATGACTCTTGCCGTCTTCCCCAGCACCCGATAGAGACTGGCCATAGTGCCCGGCTGTTCTGGATCTATGTCCCGATCTTGTAAAATCGCAGCTTTCACCTCGGGCTTGTGCATTTCTACTAGCATGGCATCAAAAGGAAGTTGCGCCAATTTCAGGTACGTCTTACGGCGCATAAACATATGATAAGACTTCAGGCTAGTGACGAAGCCCACTGGGCGCGTCGCTATCTGGGGGCGCATAACTACGCCTGCGGCATTTGCTTCCTCGACGATTTTAAGACAGTGACGCCATTGATCTGGGCGCTCGCTATTTTGTAAAAGAGTGAAAGTACAATTGCGGCCACTGGCTTTGGCGATCTCAGCGAATAATTCTACCTCTTGCTCGGTTGTGTATTTCTCCGGCCCGGCCAAATCGCCGACAACGCCAGCAGGGACGGCCTGAAAAACACCTTTGCCAGCATTTTTCATGGCTGCCGCAATGGCCATCAATTCGGCTTTCTCGGCAAAAGTACCCGGTATAGGCTCACCCAGTACGGAGCGATGGCCAACGGTTCTGGAGGTGGAGAAGCCCAGTGCACCGGCGCGCAATGCCTCCTCTACAATGTCAGCCATCTGCTCTAAATCATCTGCGGTGGCGTCCTCATGAGATAGCGCTCGTTCGCCCATGACGTAGTTGCGAACCGCGCTGTGGGGAATCTGGGTACCAATGTCTAACGCGTATTCACGTCCAGCAATGTAATCCAGGTATTCGGGGAAGGTTTCCCAGGCGCCCCATTCAATGCCTTCATACAGCGCGGTGCCAGGAATGTCCTCTACGCCTTCCATCAACTCGATCAGGCGCTGCTCGCCTCCTGGTGGTGCCGGAGCAAAGCCCACGCCACAATTTCCCATTACGACAGAAGTCACACCGTGACTTGCTGAGGGATCAATCTTGTCATCCCAACAGATTTGTCCGTCAAAATGCGTGTGCACATCAATCCAGCCGGGGCTGGCGTAGGCACCGGCGGCGTTAATCGTTTCTGTTGCTGAGGAGGATATGCTGCCCACCTCAGCAATAACACCATTGGCAATACCAATATCGCCACTGAAAGGTTTGGCACCCGTGCCATCTACGATCAGTGCGTTTTTGATTAGTACGTCCAACATAGCGTTTTCCCGCTTCGTTTAACGCTTTAAAGCATCCAAACCACGTGATGCGCGTTCACGGTCCATTCGGGCTGTGTCACTCGATAAAGGAGTGGCCAATTCAGACTCTTCGACTGTTCCGGCCATGTGTCGCTCCGCTAGAGCGGCGTTATAAGCAATAAGCTTTTCCGGTGTAACCGCTAATATAATACGCAGCGGTGAATCCAACAAATTGTAAAAAAACTCTTCTCCGGCCTTGTTGCCCGGATTCAGTTTTTTTGACAAAGCTTCGTAGTACCAGTGTTTAGTTTTATCGTCTTCGAAAAACTCGCCACGGCCTTTAAAAGTGAGTGCCCCGCTGGGCAGGTCAGCCGGGGCTTCATTTGGATAGCCTTTGCTGCTGACATTAACCGATACACGATTGTCACGGCGAATCGCCGCTGCGCGGTGTCGTTGTGCTGTGAAGGTCAGCCAAATTTTACCCTCGTGCCAGACGAATGATTGGGTGACACCTACGGGCCAGCCGTCTTTCGTCGCCCACATGAGTACGCACTCGTATGAGTTGTTCATCAGAGTATCGACTTCGGCGTCTGTGAACTGATAAATGGAAACTGATTCGTGGTCGGTGGTCTGCGCCATGCTTGCGGTCCTTTTGCGTTATATTATTTTACTGGCGAGGCACACAGTTGAATGACCGTCGCCTGCCTAGGCTAGTCTTAAAACGGAAGACCCGGGGAGGGTATCCCCAAACGATATAAACAGTCAAGGCTGACTGTTTATCGTATAAGCGACGGTCAATTGAACTGCGACGAGCTGTTTCTTAAAGCGAGAACTGGAAAGTAACGACTTAGGTTACGCTTGCATAAACTAAGGCTTGATAATTGCTCGAAATTCCGTTCGCACTTATGCGAATGCCCTGGACGATAGTTCATATCACGGCTATTGCGGAGATCTGCGTGGCCGACCTAAGTGGCTGCGTACCCTCATACAAGGATCTAGACATACTCAATCAGCGCAATGAGGGCGCGTGTGCTGGCTTTGCGTTGGCGGCCGCCATCAATCGTCTCAATCGAAGAAGTCGAAACCCCTTGCGGGTCAGCGAGCGGATGCTTTATGAAATGGCTAAACGCCACGACGAGTGGGCGGGTGAGCATTAAGAAGGCTCCAGTGTTCGCGGTGCTATTCATGGGCTTAGGGGGATGGGTGTGCTCACAGGGACTGTGGATTGAGAGGGCTAAAGCGGCAGGAGTAAATACTCTGGGGGCCTACTATCGGCTGCGCCCGGTCATCAGCAATTACCATGCGGCATTGATGGAGGCCGGTACCATAGTCGTTTCAGCCCGCTAGCCCCCCGGATGGGACAAGCCGGTGAACGGACGCATTGAAAAGAAGGAATCCGAGGGGGGAGGGCGCGCATTTGCCATCACGGGCCGCAATCAAGCGGGCGTCTGGGCCTAAAATCCCTGGGGCAAGATCTAGGGAGACAGCGGTTGCGCGCTGTGGACCTACGAAGACTGGATTGAAAACGTTATAGATGCCTGGGTGTTTCGCCTTTGATATCAAGCAAACAGCTGAGCACGTCGTCGAAAGTGAAAAATACAAACATGTATTGATTTATGGGCATGGCGGGCTAAATTCGCCCAAAGGCTACGCTATACGTATTGAGGTGATGAAACCGGTGTTGAAAGCCAACGGAATCTACCCTCGTCACATCATGTATGACACGGGAATCCAAACCCTTGAGTATTTTATAAAGGCACTTGGCCAAGTGAAAAAGGGGGAGTACAAAATCGCTTCATTTGGCATGGCATAGTACCGGGGCTGTGCTCTGTGCACACCTGCTGGACGGTCTTAAAAATCGGGCTGTCGTTCTCGATTCCTGCACGCTGATGACTCCAGCGTATTCAGTTGAGCTGCACAACAAACCCTATTTGCGCATTCTGGACAAGAAACATAAGCTGCGAATTCGGCAGATGGACATTCTTAACTTGAAGGACAAACTGGAACGCAATGATACGGTTGGCACTAAGCTGGCGTATCGAAAATTACTGTTGTACTTGGTGTCTAATGCCTTTGAAAAAGAAAAAGAGCTGCCACTACTTGGAATGTAAAAATTCGTAGAGGGAAATTTCATCAGGCATCAAACCAATCTTTAAAGCCCGCTGGCGCCCATGGGCCTATATGCAATTGTTCGAATACGCCGTGGCCAATTTCGTTACCCCGGCGCGCGGTGACAATTTGCTGGATATGAATATTTTCGAGAGCCAGTGGATCAACGTCTTCGACTTTCCAACTCTCTCCGCCAATGGCAAGCTCTCCCTTCCAATGGCCGTGACCCCACTCGGGGTGCTGGTATCCGATGCCCTTCATGCGATAGATCAGACGCGGCTCCAGCGTTAGCTCAATTTCTTGGCCGGAGTTGTCATCGTGCATTGTGACTATCGCAGAGCTCATTTGTCTCGTGCCGGTTTGCATCGTGATACCGTGCCCAATTTTGCCGCGCCAGATTTGTGCGCCAGGGTCGTTAACACCCGGAATATCCTCGTAATTTTTGTAGGCCGGTACTATGGCTTGGTCCGAATGCCACTGATTGCCTTCGGCATCTTCAAACCAACCTGCCAGCGTGCATTCGTTTTCCCAATGGATAGGTGCCCACATGAAATGCACAGCCTGATATGTTTCCAGCGGTGCACCACCGGTATACGCTGGCCCAACAGGGCGCACGCCCCATGAGCGGTCCTTTAACCCGTAGGTTGACTGACCGTCCACAATAAGTTCCTTACCTGCGTATCTGATAACGCCACTCCAGGACCCGAATTGATCGAGCCGTGTGGCTTCCATTACAACATGCCGTTCATTGCTTAAACTCTGGCTGCCTTCTTCGATTACTCCCGTGCGAGGTGTAAAGATTAAGTCACACTCTATACCTGTTTCATTGGGCCCTATAATCAACTGGTGACGCCCCATAGGCTCGAGTATTTTTAGCTCAAATGGACCAACAACCGTCTCTGTAGGTTCATACGGTGCGCGTCTGGATCCATGAAATGCGTATTGATCCCCATCGATAACCAGGCTAAATCCACAGTCGAGAATACCCAAGTTCGGATAACGGCCAAGGCCCACGCCAAAATAGAAACTGCCGTCTTTGGCGTGCCCGTTGTACCAGTAGCGGTCGTAGGTAAAACGATCGCTCGAGGCGGTATGAAATAGGGGTTTGCTGGTCTGGTGAATGGGGTAATCGTCAAACTTGGATAACATAATTGTCTCTTCACCTCACTGGTACAAATACTCCCGCAGGATACGACATTCTACCTATCTCAAACAGCCTCCATCTCGACCTGGAGAGCTGGCTGCTTTACAGTGCAATTTCTTACACTCCGTTAGTCTAAAAAGGTTCCTTTGCAGCATGATATCAATTGCAGTATCGCCTGAAGAAATTACCGCCGATTGGTTAACGGCAGCCCTGCGGGAATCGGGCGATCTGCCCTCTGGAAATGTCACGCGGGTAGAGCACAAAATTATAGGTACTGGGAAAATGGGTGACAATGCCCGCATTTCTATCACTTATGATAGTGATTATGGTGCACCTGAAACACTGGTAGCCAAGCTCCCCGCGACCGACGAGACAGCGAGAATCATGGCCGGTGCGCTCGCCGCCTATCACAACGAGGTGATGTTCTACCGTCACTTAGCGGACCGCAGTGCCATAGCCACGCCAAAAATCTATGTCAACAAAGTCAATGCCGCGGGTACTGAGTTCATTATTCTGATGGAGGATTTGGCGCCCGCGGAGCCGGGTAGCCAATTGATCGGCGAATCCCTTGAGCATGCCAAAGCCTCCTTGCGTGAGGCAGCGAAGCTAGCGTCCGCATTTTATGGCGACGAAAGTATCGGAGAACTCGAGTACGTTACATCGCCGGCGCGTTCAGACGGCGGAGCGCAAGGCGGTGAACTAATGGAGCAATGTTGGCCGCAATTTGTCGACCGCTTCGGCCACGGGCTCTCTGAGCAATGCCTTGAGTTCGGTGAGCGATATGTAGAAAATCACCGTCGGTTTGTCACTCGATTCACTGGGCCAAAAACACTGGTACATGGCGACTTTCGCAGCGAAAACCTTTTGTATAACGGGGAGGCTGCAACAGTAGTCGATTGGCAGACTGTAGGAGAATCCAGCGCTTTAACTGACGCTGCCTATTTTCTTGGTGGTAGCGTTGACATTGAAAGACGCCGGGAGTGGGAGAAACCACTCATAGAAGAATACGCTAGTTGGTTGGCGATCGGCGGTGTCGATTTAAGTCCCGCGGATTGCTGGGATCAGTATCGAGAATTTTCAATGCACGGTATTGTTATCACGGTTTTGGGCGCAGTTTTTACCGCGGCGGAAGAACGCGGTGACAAAATGTTTTTAGCGATGATCCAACGCCACCTGCAGCAATGCGTGGATCTCAGCTGTGTAGAGTTTCTTCAGTAGATCTTCCACGCGTGGATAACAACTTCTGACATTTTTCTCGTCAAACTCCTGGACTTGATCTAGAAATACCCAGCGTAAACTGATTACCGCGGTCACTCATAAAATCAGTGAGCAGACGTTGTCTAAACTGGTTTGTGGCGTAAGCGACGGCGGCGATGGTAATCGAATAAGTGACACCTGCTACCGTAATCATTGAGCCGGCTTGTGCATCGCCAGAGAGTCCTTTGCTACTCCCTTCTTACTGATTAAACTCGTTTAAGAATAGCTGCGTAAGACCCAGGATCTCGCCTCCTCGATCACGCAATGCTGGAATTTTCAGTGAGAAATCGGCGATTCGAAAGTACAGATCTTCTCGTGACAGGCCATCCCTAATTACTTTTTCCGGATCCCTGTTCGTAGTTGCGACAATGCGGACACTCATCGTCAGATTCGTTTCGCCACCGACTCGGCGAAACTTACTAGTTTCAAGGACGCGCAACAATTTTTCCTGCAAGCCGATTTACATTTCACCAATCACGTCGAGTAAAAAAGTGCCGCCTTAAGCACGCTCAAAGAACCCGGCGTGCCACTTGTCGGCTCCGCTAAAGCTGGCTTTGATTTGGCGTCTCTTCACTGCTAAAAAATGACATTCGCTTATTATGGGTTTACGCTACGTTCAGCGAGGTACACAATGTGTGGTGGTGGCAAGAATATCCTAAAAGTTACAATCGCAGATCTCCGAATATCTGTGAAAGATGATTACTCATTAACAATAGTTCGATAGGAGTGACGTATGGAAAACTCAAGCAATACTTCTGGCAAATGCCCATTTATGCACGGCGCGAATACGCAACTAGGGGGGCAAGCCACTAAAAATAGAGATTGGTGGCCAAATCAACTCAATCTACGCATTTTGCATCAACATGATTCCAAAGCGAATCCTTTGGGTGAAGACTTTGATTATGCAACAGCATTCCAAAAGCTTGATTTAGCAGAAGTAAAAAAAGACATAGAGCATCTGCTGACCGATTCTAAAGACTGGTGGCCGGCAGATTACGGACACTATGGGCCATTTATGATCAGAATGGCATGGCATGCAGCGGGCACCTATCGAGAAGGCGACGGCAGAGGCGGCTCTGCTACCGGAAACCAGCGATTCGCGCCGCTAAATAGTTGGCCGGATAACGTGAGTTTAGATAAAGCCAGACGCCTTATTTGGCCCATTAAGCAAAAATATGGCAACAGCTTGTCATGGGCCGATTTGTTTATATTGACCGGCAACGTGTCGTTAGAATCTATGGGCTTAAAAACCTTCGGGTTCGGTGGTGGTCGAGTCGATATATGGGAACCAGAAGAGGATATCTATTGGGGCACTGAAGATAAATGGTTGGATAACAAACGGTATTCAGGTGAGCGTGAACTTGAAGTGCCTTTGGCGGCGGTACAAATGGGGTTGATTTATGTTAATCCAGAGGGACCCGATGGCAATCCTGATCCGTTGGCCTCAGCAAGAGATATTCGTGAAACTTTTGCACGAATGGCGATGAACGACTATGAAACGGTTGCGCTAACAGCTGGAGGGCATACCTTTGGCAAATGTCATGGTGCTGCCCCCGAGTCACACAAAGGGCCTGAACCAGAAGCTGCGCCCATCGAACAGATGGGTCTAGGCTGGAAAAGTGACTATAAAAGTGGCAAAGGCCGAGACGCTATTTCAAGTGGTATAGAAGGGGCTTGGACGCCTACGCCAACACAATGGGATTCTAGCTACCTGGACGTATTGTTCGGATATGAATGGGAGCTGGGAGAAGGTCCAGCGGGGGCTCATCAGTGGTACCCGGTCCGGTTATCCAAAGGAGATCATGCGCCGGATGCTGAAAACCCGGAACTGCCGGTTACGATTATGATGACCACCGCCGATATGGCCATGAAAATGGATCCTGAATATCGAAAAATAGCGCAGCACTTTCACAATAATCCTGAAGAGTTTGCCGATGCTTTCTCGCGCGCCTGGTTTAAGCTTACCCACCGCGATATGGGGCCGAAAGTCCGTTACTTGGGCGCAGAGGTGCCCAAAGAGGATTTGATATGGCAAGACCCTTTGCCTATCCGAGATTACGATTTGATCGACGATACAGACATTAGTCGTTTAAAAGAAAGTATTGCGAATAGCGGATTAACTCTCTATGAGATGGTGTACACCGCTTGGTCTTCAGCGTCGACCTTTAGAGGGTCAGATGCAAGAGGCGGTGCAAATGGCGCAAGAATAAGATTTGCACCTCAAAAAGACTGGGAAGTGAATCAACCCGGTCAACTGCAGAAAGTATTAGGCGTATTAGAAAAAGTGCAGAAAGACTTCAATGAGCAGCACACTGGTAGCAAACAAGTTTCCTTAGCAGATTTAATTGTACTCGCTGGAGGCGTGGGTGTAGAAGATGCCGCAAAACAATCGGGCTTTAATGAGCAAGTGCCTTTTACACCAGGGCGCGTCGATGCAATGCAAGAACAAACTGACTCAGAATCGTTTGATGTGTTAGAACCGGTAGCGGATGGATTTAGAAATTACAGCAAGAAGTCCTATTCAGTTTCACAAGAAGAATTGCTTCTAGATAAAGCCCAGCTGCTCACGCTGACCGCGCCGCAAATGACAGTGCTAATTGGTGGTATGCGTGCAATGGGTATCAATTACGAAGGTAGCAAGCACGGAATATTCACGCAAAATGTAGGTGCGCTAAGCAACGACTTTTTTGTTAATTTACTTAGTGATGCTCACGTTTGGCAAGCAACTTCAGAAGCTGCGGAGTTTTTTGAGAGCAATCTAGGACAGGCAACGAGAGTCGATCTAATTTTTGGATCAAATGCTCAATTACGAGCTTTATCTGAAGTTTACGCTAGCAAAGATGCCGGACAAAAGTTTGTGAATGACTTCGTAACTGCATGGGTAAAGGTGATGGAGGCAGATCGCTTTGATATCTAATTGATAAGAGGATTTTGGTCGTCCAAATGAAAAAGCCGATACCTTGTGTATCGGCTTTTTGCCAAGCATGTGCGTCAAGATCCAGAGCACGTCGGCGGTTTGGGCCGATATAGCCCACTTCTGATTGATGCCAAGAATGACGGGTTGCCAGATGGTATGCCAGCGGTGGAGCCGTGCCACTGCTGTCTGCCCCCTTGTCACTGCTCTTACCCTTCAATACGATTCATTCAGCTCTGGCTGCGGCGGGTAAGCTATAGAAGTTGGCAGTTATCGCAGCTACCCGGTCACTACCCCCAGCAGCTGCGGGTCGGTAATTTTGTCACCGGTAGCAGCAGCGTGTTGCTCGACTTTGTCCTGGCCGGCGTTATTGCTGCAGGCAGTCGCCCCTAGCACGACCGTACAAGCCAGCGCAGCGATAAGAC
>JBLGAR010000069.1:0-23909 GCA_047612385.1 Cryomorphaceae bacterium
GATGAGATAGTGGCTCGTCCACTATTTTGGTCTTCCCGCCGGCCCATGGATGCTGTGGTGGTCGTGCCAGACATTGCTGCCGCTGGTGCGACCACCAGTGAGTTGGGCGGTGTTAGGTTGACCGGCGTTTTTGGCGGTGGTGAATCAGGTGGCATTATCGCTGTGGTAGATGACAAAAAGCACCGCGTGTTAGTCGGTGGAAAGCTCCTGGACTGGACACTCGATTCCATGGGCATGGACCACGCCGTTTTTGTCAAAAGGGGTAAAACACATAAGTTGGAGCTTAAAACAGCAAGCAAAGACGTTAAAACGAAAAAACGTGGCAATAAAAAGAGAAAATTAAGGTTATGAGAATTCCTATGGTGTCAATGATTGCGTCCTTAGAGGCACGAGCGAACCGTTTAGCTTCTCTGATTGTGCTCTGTCTTGCGCTGGCAAGCTGTACTTCGCTCGGTACGAAATCGTCTGAGCCCTTTGTATTGCCATCGAGTGGAGCTGACAACGGTTCGTTATCTACTCAATCGGAACTCAGTGCCGCTGCGAAGGCTGCTGGGTTATCCTCAACCGCTACTGAGCTGTCCAAGGCAAAGGCGGATGGAGATACACGAGCAGAAGCCGTGCTTTACAGAGGCAATAATCGGCAGGTGAAAATACCCCCACTGCGGGAGCCGGTCAAACTACTGGGGGATGCTGTCAGCCTGAATTTTGAGGAAGCGCCTCTGAGCGAAGTTATGCACGCCATCATGAATGATATCTTGGCGCTGGATTATGTGGTGGATCATCCGGTAAAGGGTGAGGTTACCTTGCGTACCCGTACCCCTGTTCCACGTGACCAGCTTCTGGGCATTCTCGAGTCACTGCTCAAGGCGAACAATGCGCTGATGGTTCGCGGAGAAGATAATCGCTTCCTAATAACCGGCGATGGGCACGGAGCTGGATTATCGGGTGGCGCTTCCAACGCGCAAAATACCGGAGCCGGGTTTAGCACCAGTATTATTCCCCTACAATTTGTCAGCGCCGGGAATATGGCGGATATTCTTAAGCCGGTCGCCGATGAATCGGCGTTTGTCCGAGTCGATACCACCCGTAACCTGCTAATGCTTAGAGGTACCAGGGATCAACTCAATGGCTGGATGGAAATGGTTGCCACCTTCGATGTCGATTTGTTGGCGGGGATGTCGGTAGGTATTTTCCCTTTGGAAAACACTTCTGTAGACGAGATGGACGCTGCGCTCAAGGGTCTGCTGGGCGGGCAGGGTAAAAAGGAAAACGGAACTGATTTGGGAGAACTGGTGCGGATTATTCCAATGGTCAGGCTCAATAGTATTCTGGTGGTGACGCCCCGATCCCAATATTTGGATCGCGTGGGGAAATGGATAAGCCGCCTGGATACTCAGCCCGACTCCAACTTCGAAAAACAGTTACATGTGTATCCTATTCAGAATACGACGGCCAGCAGGCTGGCGGATTTGCTTAGCAGTATCTATACCGGGTCAAGTGGTCAATCTGGAGGCTCGAATAATAGTAATTTTGGTAGTTCGGGTCGCAGTTCAGAAGTTGCACCTGGCCTCAGTCAGGAGACTATTGGGTCGGGGTCGGGGTCGAGGTCAGGGTCGGGGTCAGGTTCTGCGGGAGGTGGAATTAGTTCCGGTGTGGGTCAGTTTGCAAATAGTGAGGAGCTATCCGGATCGAATGGCAATAGTCAGTTCACCTTTGATGATATTCGCGTTGTAGCCGATGACGAAAACAATGCCCTGCTAATTTACGCAACAGGCAAAGATTACAAAAAAATAGCGCGTGCTTTGAAAGACCTGGATGTGGTTGCGACTCAGGTGATCATTGAAGCAAGCATTCTGGAAGTCACTTTAACCGACGATTTACGCTATGGCTTGGAGTGGTCTTTTAAGGGCGGGCTGGGAAATAACTATGACGGTGCGGGGCTTTTGGATACAGGAGCAGCGGGCGTTAACGCGGTTGTCCCTGGCTTTTCTTATACCGTTACCAATGCCCTGGGCGGCGATATCAGAGCGGTGCTAAATGCACTTTCATCACAATCATTAATCAATGTAATTTCAACACCTTCTGTTATGGTTTTGGATAATCACACCGCATACATCCATGTAGGGGATCAGGTCCCCATATTTTCCGCGCAGACAATTACCGACGGTGGACGAACCACCCAATCGGTGGAGTATCGCGATACCGGTGTGAAGCTATCAGTTCGCCCCTCGGTGAATGCAGGTGGTCTGGTCACAATGGATGTAGAGCAATCTGTTAGCAACATTGGCGCTGAAATCGACCCCGCCACAGGCCAGTCTTCGTTTTCGGAACGCAACATAAGCAGCCGAGTTGCAGTTAGATCCAATGAATCCGTTGTATTGGGCGGGTTGATCAGGGAAAATGCCCGCTCGGGTTCGTCCGGATTACCCTTTCTGCATAAGATCCCCGTGATCGGTGCCCTTTTTGGTACCACGGCCACCGGGGATTCAAGAACGGAATTGTTAGTGATCATTACACCGCGAGTTCTGAATAACGAAGCGGAACTAAGGGCGGTAAGCCAGGAAATGCGATCCCGGATCCGCCACATGGAGTTGATTGAAGTTCAGCCCTAGTATATGGCCGGCAACTTTAGGCCAAATTGCCTCCTTCCTAATAGGTGATGGAGCAACCCTTAGTGAGTGACTAGTGAAATCACAACCGCTGATTATTTCCATACATATGCCAAAAACGGCAGGCGTGAGCTTTCGCGCTACCCTCGAGGAGCATTTTGGAGATCGCTTCAGACACGACTACGCCGACTATCCGCTGAATCAAGTCCCGGAATTGCGCAATGAATCGGCTTTGCTTGCCAAGCGAGCGGTAGAGCCCGATGAATATAGCCAGGCGCTGTGTATTCACGGGCATTTTTTACCTATGAAATACTTAGGTCTGGCTCAGCACCGAGATTGCAAATTTGTAACCTGGCTGCGCGAACCCCTGGCCCGGCTTGTATCTCACTACCACTATTGGCAACTGACCTACGATCAGGCGTCTCCAACGACGGCTGCTCTCCACCGTAGGGTGGTTGAAGAGTCCTGGACCTTGGAGCAGTTCTGCCTGTCCGACGAGCTTCGTAATGTGTATGCTCAGTTCTTGAATGGTTTTCCTGTCGCGGATCTGGACTTCATTGGCATCACTGAGTTCTACGACGAAGATCTGGCGTACTTTAGTGACCACTATCTGTGTGAAAAAGTCACACCGAAAGCGCTCAATATTCGCCCTGAACCGGTTGGTAAGCTCGTCGAAGACCCGCTGCCGGCTAAGTTTTGGGATGAAGTCGCTGCTTTTCACGCCGATGATATAGTGCTCTACGAAATGGCTCGTGCACGACGGAAAGAGCGCTTATTACAGTGACGCTGACCCCATAATTATGTTAAAAATTGTCTGATTGTCTCTATTTCAAGCCAAATCAGCGCGGTTTCCAACACTTGGTGCATTCTATATAATGCGCGCCCAAAAACAGGAAAAGTGTAATAAAGTGAATAACTTACCTATAGATTTAATGTTCGGCCGTTGTGCAAGATTCACCCTCGTGTGCGTACTGGCAACGGTCGTTGCCTGCACAGGGGATTCTGAGCCGCAGCCATTGACTCCCGAGGGCGAAGCGGCACTGCAGGAGAGAGTGACTGATCGCTGGCATGCGATGGAGCAAAAAGACTTCGCCAAGACTTATGAATTCACTACACCTAATTACCGAAGAGTCTTCGCTAAGGCATTGTATGTTAATAAATTTTCCTACAGCGTTGATTGGGAGTTGACAGGGGTCGAGGTCGTTAACTATGATGCGCGTGCAGCTGTAGCAAGTGTGGCGGTGCGGGTCATGTCCAAGCCAGCCAAACAAACTGCATCTTCGGCTATATTTGGTGCGACACCGGTAACCCTTCAAGAGAGCTGGATCCTTGTTGGCGGGCAATGGTGGCATAATGCCAAAGATTAGACGGCGATTGCGTTGACAGCTAGCTGCGGTTAGCAATAATAGCGCTAACAACTTTTATTAATAGTTGTATAAAGAGTGAAAACACATTAGGAGCTCCTATGAAAGCAAATTTTAAACAAATCGGCCTGGTCACGGCTATAGCGGCTGTAACAGCTGGCTATACTAGTGTCGCAGGTGCACAAGCGGTGCGTTCAAGTGGTAACCTCGGCGACCTCGGCGTAATACCTTATTACTCTGTACAGGACGACTGGGCGACTGGTGTTCACATCATCAACACTTCAGCCTCTACACAGGTTATTAAAATTCGCCTGCGTCGTGCATCAGATTCTGCTGACGCATTAGACTTTAACCTCATTCTGTCACCTGCTGACGAATGGACTGGTAGCCTGGACAATAGTAGTGGCAACACTATCTTCTCCACCGACGACAATAGCTGTACTGCTCCTTTGCGTGCTGACGGTCAATTTGCGATGCCTGCTATCTTCGCCCTGGGCGCGGAAGAAGGTTACATTGAAGTAATTGGTATGGGTCAGGCTGCATCTGAAGCCGCGCCTATCGCAATTGCTGCTAAGCATGCTGCTGGCGTACCTGCCAACTGTGCTGGTGTTGAATCAAACTTCTTCGCCAATGGTGGTGTTACACCAGCTGGTCAAGGTAACATGAGCAATGCTCTGACTCACCAAGCAGCTGCTGCAGGCGAAGCGGCTGGTTATGCTGGTGCTGGTGCGGTTTGTATTACAGCAGCAAGCGGTTCTATTACGGCTTCAGATACTACACTTGCAGGCGTTTGTCAGAATAACTACGTTCCGACCGACCCTAATGCACTAAAAGTGTCCTACTTCTTGCGTGATGCGGCTTCAGGCATTGAGTTTGGTGGTAACGCGGTTCACGTTTCTGGCTTCAACTCAACCGGTCAGGCATGGATGACCAACCAGGAAACTGGTTTGTTCAGTGGCGACGTTCTTGGTTTTGACTATCCAGATCTGGATGGTGGTCCTTGGATCGGTTTAAGCCCCGTTACAGGTGATTCAGCTACACTGCGTGGTCTGTATGACGGTCTACGTTCAAGCACCGTGCTTGGTTCACCGACCGTCCTGAACGACTGGTCTATTGCTACTGCTCGTAACGTGTCCACCGACTGGGTTGTAACATTCCCCGGCCAGTACACGATGCTTGACTACCTGGTATGGATAAAGCAGGGATTTAGCACGGCGAATTGTGGACAGATTGCTATCCCAGCAACTTCACAGCCAGCTGTACCGCTTTGTGATTTCCGGGATATTCCGGTGACTGCGGCATTGACGCTTTATGATCGTGAAGAAGGTGTTATTACACCGGCTTCAGGCAACCTGGTAATTTCTCCAGCGCCTCCTGGAGTTACTAACGCTCTGTTGCTTCCAAATGAAGTAAACGTTGTAGAGTGGACTGATGGAGCTAATACACCGGTTCTGGGTAGTGCTTATGCCACTACTGTAGACGCCTCTGTATTGGGTGACTTCGGTTGGGCATCTCTGGCGGTATCAAGCACGACCGATCATGGACAATCTGTCTGTGATTTCAACGTAGTTTCCCCGGAAACTGTCAGCACTGCTCGAGCGGGTGTTTGTACTGCAGTTACCAACCTAGATGTACCAATGGTTGGTTTCGTAGCATGGGAGCGTAGCTTCCCGCAGAACCCAGATGGAAACTACGGTCGTTTGATTGACCACAGCTTCTCATCTTAAGCTAAGTAGTTAGTTAGACTTAAAACCGACGCCTTACGGCGTCGGTTTTTTTTTGTATTATTATCAAGAGCCTCAAACAATGAAATTTTATCGAAATATAATGACGCTTTTAGTTGCCTACACTATAAGCAGTTTCGCATCCGGCCAAAATGTTCTCGAAGACGAGGGCGTGGGTATGACTCAAGAAGAGCTGGAATACATCGTTAGTTACTGGACGCCTGATATGAGAGAGGCTGCGGCTACCAATTTAGGTGATCGTTTAGAGTTGTTGAACCGGGCCCTGACCAGCAAAAAAATTGCCGCAGCAGCAAGTAAGATCACGGCAGAATCTGACCCGGATACCTACTGGAAACATCAGTTCGCTCTGAGGAATATGGATAGAAAACTTGTGGTTGATCAATTCTTGGCCGCACTTGTGGTTCCGGATATGTCAGATCTTGCGCCGGAACGCTTTCAGGCGCAAAAGAAAAAATATGCTTACGTCCCCGAGGAACGTTACTCCTCTCATATTCTTCTGTTGTGCCCTGCAGGCCAATGTGTTCGCGCAGATCGCCGTCCTGAAGCTGAGAAAATTGTGGAGGATTTGGAAGCGGGAGTGAAATTCGAAGATTTGGTGTTAGCGCATTCGCAGGACCCCGGTAGTAAAAAAGAGAAGGGAGCTTTCAAGAAAGCGTTGGTTCTGGGAATGAAGGACGTTGATCCTTACTACTTGGGCGGAGTATTCGACATCGAAAAAGTCGGAGACTATTCGGGTATTGTCGAGAGTCGGTTTGGCTTCCATATTATTCGTCTTGATCTTATTACAGAGTCATTTTACCGGCCTTATGAAGAGGTGAAGGCTGCTGTGATAGCCGATCTAGAAAACGAGTTTAAAAAGCTTTCAGCTAAAGACTTTGACAATAAGTTCAGGATAACTGACGAAGCTTTTGTCGACGGTGATGCCATGGAAGATATATTCGAGCAATACAAGCCGGTGGATCCGCGTAAGTAACATCGCGTTTTTGCCTCGGCTGTCCTCTCATTCGGGCTAGAAGTCGTGCTACATTTCTGTAAATTTATCGAGACGTGCTACCATCAGCATGTCTTTTTCTCGATGCAATTTTAGCATGTCACTTGCTTCACCTCCTAGATTACTGTTTATTTTGGGTATGCACCGCTCCGGAACGTCGGCTACCTGTGCAGCCTTAGATTCTTGCAATATATCTTTTGGGAACAATCTCCTCGATCCAATGCAGGGAGTGAATGACGAAGGCTTCTGGGAGGATCTTGAGCTCGTTCGAATCAATGAGCTAATTTTGAATCTTTTGGGACTGGACTGGTACACGGTGCAAATGAGTTTCATCGCTGAGGTTGACTGGTCTGATGATCAATGGTCTGACCTTCGTGAAGAGGGGAGGGTGTTCCTAGAGCGTGGATTCGGTGACGGCTTACTAAATGCTTTGAAGGATCCCCGGCTTTGCATCACTTTGCCGTTTTGGCTTGCTCTGTGTGATGAGCTGGGCATAGACACTTATCTGTGTGTTACCAGCCGAGCTCCATTGGATATTGCGAAATCTTTACACAAGCGTGATGGTTTTCCTTTAGGATTCGGATTGCGGCTCTATGCCACTTATCGAAAATTGATAGCGGCTACCGTGCCGGTCGATACGATATTTGTTTCTTACAACGATTTAATCGAGACTCCAGCTGCCGCAATGTCCAAGCTTTCACAGGTATTGCCTCTTGCGATAGACAGTGATGGACTTGAGAAAGCTGTGCGATCAGAGCTCAGGCACCAAACTAGCGGTGGCGGTATCTCCCTGCTTGATGAAGCTGACTCTGGTGATGTAGATTTACAAGCGCTGGATGATGAGATTGCTAGGTGCTATCCGCAGGAAGAACTCATTGGACAGCTAGCTGAAGCGCTCGTCGATAGAGGGCAGAAACTCTCAGCCAAAGGCTTGGAATTCGAACAATCGCTAGAGAAAATTTCAGCACAGCATATAGCCGCACTTTCAACCTTGGACGAAAGAGATACCCAAATCGTGGCACTGACCGCTCGTCTTGAAACTGCCGGTACACATCTGTCCGATGCCCTCGCTGTTATTCCCGAAAGAGATGCACAGATCGGTGAGCTAAATCAGAGTCTTGAAAAAATCGGTGCGGAACACAGCTATGCTCTCCAAGTCATAAACGAGCGAGACCAGCAGGTAAAGCATTTGGAAGAGACAAAGCAGAAGGTGTTTGCTCTCCCTATCATTGGTCGTGTAATTAGGAAGTTGTGGATTCGTGAAGAAGGTTGACATCGTAATACCCATTTATGATGGCTATGAGGAAACACGAAGTTGCCTCTTGTCGGTTCTGCATAGCGTTGATTTTGAATGGGCGCGGATTATTCTCGTAAACGATTGCTCCCCCAATCCTCGAATCAGCGAATATCTCAGAGAGCTCTCCGGGAAGAACGACGCTATTGTCCTTCACGAAAATACTACGAATTTGGGTTTTGTTGCCACCGCAAATCGTGGCATGGCGCACGATACGGAACGGGATGTTTTGCTATTGAACAGCGATGTAGAAGTTGCTGGCGACTGGCTTGTAAAGTTGCGTGAAGCGGCTTACTTCGAACCTTTAATCGGCAGTATTACGCCGTTTTCCAACAACGCTACCATATGCAGCTTCCCCAATCTCTGTGAAGACAATCGCCTCGTATTCGGACTTTCAGTCGCTGAGCTCAATCGATATTTCGCCGAGACCTACACGGCGGAGGACACCGTTGAGGTGCCTACGGGTGTTGGCTTCTGCATGTATGTTCGTCGAGACTGTCTGGACAAAGTGGGGTACTTCGACCTCGAAACCTTTGGCAAAGGCTATGGAGAGGAAAACGATTGGTGTCAACGCGCGGCAAAGTTGGGGCTAAAAAATGTGCATTTGGCGAACTGCTTTGTTTATCACAAAGGAGGGGTCAGCTTCGGCGCAGAACATAACCCCAGGATCACGCGGGCTCAAGAAATTCTCGATGCCAAATACCCGCGTTATCACTCCGACGTTCAGAGTTTTATAGCTGCCGATGCAGCTAGATCATTTAGAGTTCGAGCAATCTTCGGTCTGTTTGCGCAGCAGGAAAAACGTAAGGTATTGCTGATAACCCATAAGCTGGGTGGCGGCGCACAGCAACATGTCGATGAGTTAGCTTCATTGTATGAAGACGAAGTCCTGTTTGTGCAGATCACGCCAGATAAAGACGGTGAATCCATCGTCCTGAGCTGTTTTGATAATGGAAAAAGGCTTAAGGACGGTTTGTTTTTCAACGTCGAAGCGGAGTATGAACTACTTCAGCAATTTCTCCTTGAGCTGGGCATAGGGCACGTACATTTTCATCATGCCATGGGTTTGCATCCGCGATTGTGGGGCCTCGCCAGTAACCTTGAATGCTCCTACGATCTGACCGTACACGATTATTATATTATCAATGGAAACCCCACTTTAACCGACGAGCAGGCTCATTTCGTCAGTGAGGAGGCAGCATACTTCGACGCGCAGTGCGCCGGTCATTATCCTCTGCCCCCTGAGGTTTCTGCACACCAGTGGCGGGAAAATCAGAAGTTGCTTGTAGAAGGCGCTGACCGGGTAATCTTCCCCTCCCAGGATTGCTTTTTGCGGTTCCGGAAGTTTTTCGACATGAGTAATCCGATCGTCGCTTGGCATCCTGATTATCAGTCCTCCCAACCTTATCCAGAGCCCAGCTGGGCGTTCCCGTTGGACCGGCCGCTAAAAGTGCTGGTTCTGGGTGCCCTGAGTCGCGAGAAAGGAGCTGATCAGTTGGAAGCTGTTGCGGCAGCTTTGCGCAATGAGAAAATTGAGTTTCATCTTTTGGGCTATGCCTACAGAGGGTTGTCGCAGAGTGTTGTTACTCACGGGCCCTACGACAATAAGCAGGTGTATGCGCTGGTCGAAGAGATTCAGCCGGATGTTGTCTGGTATCCAGCGCTATGGCCCGAGAGTTACAGTTACACCTTAAGTATCGCCTTGCATTGCGGTCTCCCCGTTGTTGTCCCCAATATAGGAGCGTTCGTTGAGCGTGTGCAGGACAGGCCTCTCAGCGTAATTTGCAAGTGGAATAGCAGCGAAGATGAATGGACTTCGTTTTGGATCAAAGTGTTAACGGATCGCGCTCTACCCGAGAGTTTCCAATTCGAGAAATTGAACCTTGAACTGCTCGATACTGGGTTTTATGGGGAGCGATATTTGCAGCAGGTTTTTGCCAAGAAGGGCGAACTAACCGCAAATACCATGGGCAATCTCCAGAACAACTATCACGCTCATACACAGGCACTCACCCGTTCTGAACGTATATTAGCTGTGCTTTGGAAAATCAGTCGTTCACCGCTGATAGCCCGTTTGATCTCCCTCATTCCCTTTAGAGTACAGCGGGCAATCAAACGTCGTTTTTCGTCCAAGCCGATGCATGACATTGTGGGTAATTGAGAGTCGCCTTTGAAAGTTCTGCACGGGATTAGACCATAGCTCCTCTATCATATTTAAGGCATAATTCTCGACCTTAAAATTGGAATACCCAATGGCCACTGTTTACCTCCATATCGGCGCGCCCAAAACCGCCACATCTACTCTACAAACGGTGTTTTCAAAGAACTATAAAAAGCTACTAAAAAACGGCGTACTGTACCCTCGATCTGCCCGACATGGGGATGCCCATCACCTGTTGATTTGTGACTTGATAGAAAAACATCAAGATCACCGGATGGCTGACTTCTGGTATGGAGATAAGGCGCGGGGCGAAGCCTGGGAAGAGCTCAGGGCCGATATAGAGGCACACAAGGATAAAATTCAGTCGGTAGTGCTTAGCTCAGAGTTATTCTTTGGCCAGGCCATGAACATTGATGCCATGCATAAGGATATTTTGACCCATTTACACGGACATGAGATCAAGATCGTCGTGTATTTGCGTAGGCAGGATCAAATGTACAGTTCGTTTTTCAATCAGGATGTGAAGGGTGTGAGGCAATGGGCCCACAGTGCCTACCAGTTT
Organism: Cryomorphaceae bacterium; assembly: GCA_047612385.1. GTDB lineage: Bacteria > Pseudomonadota > Gammaproteobacteria > Pseudomonadales > Halieaceae > JBALVT01. Next base: position 10,727 of record JBLGAR010000069.1, read on the forward strand.
TACGACACGCACCAGGTTTTCGAGCACAACTACTTAAAGTCGCTGAGAATCTGGAGCGACTCGTTTGGCAAAGACAATGTGCTTATTCGGCCCTATGAATCCCAGCAATGGCCCAATGGTGATATTGTTCAGGATTTTTGCGCTCTGTTGAACACCATCCCTTTAAAATCCGGGCGAGTCAGCAGCAATAGTGGTTTTGGGGTACACCAACTGTATCTCAAACGCTGTCTTAATCGCGTAGGGTTTGACAAGGGTGACAATGAAGCTGTTGTTGAGCAGGTGATGCTGTTGTGCCCTGAGGAGCCTAGCCCACAGTGCAGTTACGTCAAGAAACGGCGCTACAGGCAGTTACGTAGAGATTGGGTCCATGCCAACGTCAGGCTGGAGGAAGAATTCCTCGATGATAAAACGCTTTTTCTGCAAGAAATTCCTCGAGCGGATCAGGTGGTAGTGTACGAAACCGATAAGCAGGTAATAGCGAAGTTTCTGCTCGTCATGGTGCGTGAGATTGCCGATAAGAGGCTAGGGGAACACAGCGGTCTTTTCGCCAAGGCTGCCCTGCTCATACTCGCCGAACAGGATCTTTGGTCGATACTTGAACCCGCGGCCAGATCCGCTTTGTTGGACTCAATTTAATCTGTAACAGCAACACCCATAGTGCCGCAATGGCTTCAGACCTTGATACACTGAGCAATCAAATAAACGCGATAAGTACGTTCCATTGACCTCACAAAGCCCCTCTTGGCAACAGTCCATTCTGAACCGGCGTATGCTCATCTGTGTATTCACCGGTTTTGCATCTGGAATGCCGCTGTACGTGCTATTCCAGTTAGTTCCGGCCTGGTTAAGTAAGGGGGGAGTATCGATAGCCGATATTGGTTTGTTCGCACTTGTCGGCATCCCCTATACCTGGAAGTTTCTCTGGGCTCCATTGATGGATCGGTACTTTCCGCCCTTTCTAGGTCGGCGAAGGGGCTGGATGTTTGTCTGTCAGGCCGCGCTCTTGATGACGATTGGTAGCCTGGGGATGTATGAGCCTGCTCAGTCGATACAAACTATTGCCGTCATTGCGGTGGCGGTGGCATTTTTTAGTGCTAGCCAGGATATCGTCCTCGATGGCTACCGCAGAGAGATATTGCCCGACGAGGAGCTCGGGCTGGGCAATTCCGTGCATGTTAACGCCTATCGTGTTTCGAGCTTAATACCCGGGTCCCTGGCGCTGGTCTTAGCCGATTCGCTGCCGTGGTCCAGTGTTTTTTGGGTTGTCGGTGCATTTATGGCCATTGGCTTGGTGTTCTCTTTGGTGATAGCAGAGCCAGTTTCGGAGCTACCCGAAGCCAAGAACCTGCGAGAGGCCGTCATAGCGCCCTTAAACGAATACCTTGGCCGCCGTGGATGGAAGACTTTGCTGTTGATACTGTCTTTCATGTTCCTCTACAAAATGGGCGATAACATGGCGACTGCACTATCGACGCCATTTTACCTCGATACCGGCTTTTCACTGACGCAAATTGGATTGGTGGCAAAACATGCGGCCCTTTGGCCCGCGGTGATAGGAGGGATTTTGGGCGGTGTTGTCATGATACGCCTGGGTATTAATCGTGCTCTATGGTTGTTCGGTGTCGTACAGTTGGCCAGTATTCTCGGGTTTGCTGTGCTCGCCACGACCGGACCTGTCCTGTGGGTACTTGCAGCTGTTATAGGTTTCGAATACCTGGGCGTGGGAATGGGCACGGCGGCCTTTACCGCCTTTATCGCCCGAGAAACGAGTCGCGCCTATGCTGCTTCTCAATTTGCTCTGTTTACAGCCTTGGCTGCCGTTCCACGGACTTTTGCCAATGCGAGCACAGGGTTTCTTCAGGAGGAAGTAGGGTGGTTCTATTTCTTCATTATTTGCGCGGTACTGGCTCTTCCGGGAATGTTGCTACTATTTTGGGTTGCCCCCTGGCGGGAGCGATCGCTTTAGAGCTTTTAATACTGCGCCGGCTTCGGTAGTTAATTCTCAACTACGAGGATATAATAAGCTCGGAGGTCCCCGACACAGACAACACTAATACAATAATCGAGTGCGGTGAGATTTCTAGCCATAGCTCAACCTAGATAATCATCAGCAGTTAGATACCGTAAAGTATGGGTCAACCAGGCAGACTTATTTGCGTCCTCGGAATGCATCGCAGTGGTACCAGTTGTTTGACTGGTTCTTTGCAGGATGCCGGACTTTTTCTTGGAGATTGTCATACCTGGAACCCCTTTAATCACAAGGGAAATCGTGAGAACGCCGAATTTGTTGATTTGAATGATGAAATTTTGGCAGCGAACGACGGCGCTTGGAACAAACCGCCGAGAAGGGCCGTTTGGCGCCCCGAGCATGCGCTGAAGGCATTGGATATACTGGATCGCCATGAGGACGTCACAGCACTGGGCTTCAAAGACCCGCGTACGTTGTTGGTACTGGAAGGTTGGAAGCAGGTATATCCGAAGATTGAGTTTGTTGGCATTATGCGCCACCCCAATGCCGTTGCGGCGTCGTTGCAAAACAGAGAGAATATGCCCCGAGCAGAGGCCCTCTCTCTATGGTACAAATACAATAAATTGCTGTATAAAGAGTATCGAAGGAGATCGTTTCCGATACTTTGTTTCGACGAAGATGAAGAACTATTTCATCAGAAGTTAGATAAGGCTGTCCAGAGTTTGGATCTGAGTGGCGAGAAAAAGGATCAGCGCTTTTATGACGACGAGCTCAGGACATCTCATAGAGCCCAGTGCGAGTCATTGCCTTGGAAGGTCCAGCGGTTGTATGACCAGTTGCTCAAGAAATGTCTATGAGTCGTTAATTTAATGCTGAAACATGTAAAACAGTTACTCACCAAATCGGATGTCTCCGTGGCTCCCGTCGCGCCGTTGATCAGTATTATTGTTATTGTCTACGACATGCCAACTCAGGCTGTAAACACTATCGCTTCGTTAACAGCGCAATATCAGCAGGGAGTGAAGGAAACCGACTATGAAGTGCTTATTGTCGAGAATGAATCGCCGAACGCGATTCCTAATGAGTGTATACAGTCACTCCCCGCAAACTTCAGATACTTCAAACGCGAAGAAACCAAGTCTACCCCCGTCCACGCTGTTAATTATGGTGCCTCCCAGGCCGTCGGGAAAAATATTTGCCTGATGATAGACGGTGCGCGAATGTTGACACCGGGAGCGGTAAAAAACCTGATACTCGGCCATCGTTTGGACGACAATGCAGTAGTGTCTATTCCAGGTTACCACATTGGAAATGAGCTGCAGCAAGAGGCCGTAAAAAGCGGCTATGGATTAGAGGCCGAGCAGCGTCTCATTGAATCCATCGACTGGCCTCGACATGGCTATCGTTTGTTTGATGTCGCCTGTTTCAGTGGCTCATCGGCTCCTGGATTTTTCCTCCCAAACAGCGAAAGCAACTGTATCAGTATTCCGAGGTATATCTGGGTTGAGCTAGGAGGGTGCGATCCCCGTTTCAACTTGCGCGGCGGCGGCCTCACCAATCTCGACCTGTACAAGCGTGCTTGCGAGTTCCCCGGCGTACAGCACGTTATTATCCTTGGAGAGGGAACATTTCATCAGTTTCACGGTGGAGTCACTACTGGCGGGGAGGAAGAAAGCGTCACGGAGGCCTACATGGATGCATCCCAGGAACAGTATAGGCAGCTTCGTGGTGGCGATTACGTAAACCCGGTCACCAACCCGATTTTTCTTGGACAATTTCCACCCCAGGCACAGAAGTTTTTGCACTACTCTTCCGAAATGTGTAGCTCCCATCGTTGCGATGCCAAATGAGTTAGCACCTACTTTATTCTCCCGGAACCCAGCGATACTTTTTCAAGTCCACACTCTGATTAGCTTTGAATGCCACCCCTTCGATTTCCAATCTTTCGCGCTGCCTGTATTGAGAGGCAGAGCCTTCAGGGAGTGAAATTCTGCCTTGTGAATTGATAACTCGGTGCCAGGGGATGCGGGTGTCTTCAGGTAGTCCTCGAAGTGCCATGCCCACTCTGCGGGCGGCTTTTGCCAATCCCGCATGTTTTGCGATGTCTCCGTAGGTAGATACTTTACCCTGGGGGATCATGGCGATGACTTGCCAGATCCTGAGGCTGGTTTCTGAGCTGGTGTCTGCGGCCACTTCAGCACTTGCTCCTTGATGTTACAGCCGAATCCCACCATCGGTCTCGATGATCCGTCCGGTCAGGTAGTCATTTTCGAAAATAAAGACGGCGGTATGTGCGATTTCCTCCGGTGCTCCCACTCGCCCCAGGGGTATCTGCGCCGACATCTTGGCCAGTGCCTCTGGTTTCATGCTTGCGATCATCTCTGTGCCAATGAAGCCTGGAGCAATACCCATACTGCGGATACCATAGCGAGAAAGCTCTTTTGCCCAGGTAACCGTCATAGCTGCAACGCCGGCTTTGGCGGCCGAGTAATTGGTCTGCCCTATGTTTCCCGCTCGCGAAACGGATGAAATATTCAAAATAACGCCTTCAATACCCAGCTCGATCATTTTCGCTGCAGCTTCGCGGCCACACAGAAATACGCCCGTCAGGTTCACATCGATGACAGCCTGCCATTCGGGCAGAGACATTTTCTTAATAATTTCGCCATCTCTAGCTTTGATCAACATGCCGTCGCGCAAGATGCCGGCGTTGTTTATGACTCCGTTGAGAGTGCCGAAATCCTGAACTACCTGGTCAAACAATGATTCAACCTGCTCTTCGTTTGCCACATTGGCTTTGTAGGCGCGCGCATCTCCTCCGGCGTCCTTGCACTGTTGTACTGCGATATCCAGTTGCTCGACATTCAAGTCCACCAATGCAAGCTTCGCTCCCTTGGCGGCAAGTCCCAGTGCCATTGTCAGACCTAGACCTTGAGCCCCGCCAGTGACGACAATTACCTTGTCTTTTAAATCCATTCCCATTTCTCGTTGTAGTAGTTGTAAGCGAGGCGAAATTGTACCTGATACATCTGCGATTACTGAAAGAAACTGCGCGGTAGTTTCTACTCATTTATGTGCGGGGCTTGCAAATACCTGTTAGTTCCCCATACTTTTAAGGAACGGAGAAATTTTATGCGGCTTCTTTTCATGCTCCTGCCCTGGATGGAGCTATTTACGTTAATCCAACTGGGTATAAAAACGACAGCTTTTACGGCACTACTGTATGTGCTGGTGACTTTCGTTATGGGTGTTGCAGTGATTCGGCAGCAGGGCATGGGCATGATGGATCGCCTGCGTGCCTCCCGAGAGGGCGGTGTTTTAGGTCCGGAGCTACTGGTAGATGACATGGCCTTGGGATTGGCGGGGTTGCTGCTTATATTTCCGGGGATGATTTCCGACGTTGCCGCCTTGATTGTGGTGATTGGTCCCTTGCGAAGGCGAATTGCAAGCTGGTTCGCGCCCAAAACTCCGGAGCCCTACGTCGCCGAGCGAGATCAGAGCAAAAATAGCACCATAGAGGGTGAATTTCGGCGGCTTGATGATTAGCTCAGCGCCTATTTCCCAGCTATCTCTTTGTAATTAAAGAAAAAATGCTATCCCTAGTAGTTTCAGTTTAATTGCAGTCCTTCCCCTTGACTACGCGGATTCCGCGACTAGAATTAGCACTCTCGAAAGAAGAGTGCTAATGGGGCCTTGAATTCGTTTTTTCTGCCCCAATTGTCCATGTAGCCTCATTAAGGAGGCTACATAATATTGTTACTAGGAGAGCAACACACATGAAAATCCGTCCGCTGTACGACCGCGTGGTCGTTCGTCGCAACGAAGAGGAAGAAACTACTGCCGGTGGCATCTTGTTGCCAGGTTCCGCTAAAGAAAAGCCCAATCAGGGTGAAGTGGTCGCGGTAGGCGAAGGCAAATTATTAGACAGTGGCGATGTTCGCGCACTGGCCGTAAAAGTCGGCGACAAAGTTGTGTTCGGCCAGTATGCCGGTAGCAACACCATCGAAATCGATGGCGAAGAGCTGATCATCATGGGCGAGAGTGAAATCTACGGCGTTATTGTATAAGCCCTTAGTGATCAAATCCCGCAAGCAAATTCAGATTTAAACGGAAGGAATTTATATCATGGCTAAAGACGTAATCTTTGGTGACAGTGCCCGACAGCGAATGCTCAAGGGCGTAAACATTTTGGCTGACGCCGTAAAGGCAACACTGGGGCCCAAGGGTCGCAACGTTATATTGGACAAATCATTTGGCGCGCCTACCGTGACCAAAGACGGTGTATCCGTCGCGAAAGAAATTGAGCTGAAAGACAAGATCGAAAACATGGGTGCACAGATGATCAAGGAAGTGGCCTCTCAGGCTTCTGACGTGGCTGGTGATGGCACCACAACTGCAACCGTTTTGGCTCAGGCTATTGTTAACGAAGGGCTGAAATCAGTTGCTGCGGGCATGAATCCTATGGATTTGAAGCGCGGTATCGATAAGGCGATTGCTGCAGCGGTAGAAAAAGTTTCTGCTCAGTCTATTCCTTGCGAAGATAGCAAAGCGATTGCTCAGGTAGGCTCAATATCTTCTAACAGTGACGTTGCAGTTGGTGAAATTATAGCCGAAGCGATGGACAAGGTTGGAAAGGAAGGCGTTATCACGGTTGAAGAGGGCTCAGGTCTTGAGAATGAGCTGGACGTTGTAGAAGGTATGCAGTTTGACCGCGGTTATCTGTCTCCCTATTTCATCAACAACCAAGAGAGCATGAGTGCCGATGTAGACGAACCTTATATCCTCCTGGTCGACAAGAAAATCTCCAATATTCGCGAATTGCTTCCTCTGCTGGAGCAAGTAGCCAAGGCATCCAAGCCTCTGGTTATTGTCGCCGAAGACGTTGAAGGCGAAGCCCTTGCAACATTGGTTGTGAACAATATGCGTGGCATCGTTAAGGTCACTGCTTGTAAAGCACCTGGTTTTGGCGATCGTCGCAAAGCGATGCTGCAGGATATTGCCGTTCTTACCGGTGGTACTGTAATTTCCGAAGAAGTGGGTCTGGATCTTGAATCTGCAACTTTGGAGCATCTGGGTAGCGCTAAGCGCGTCACTATGGACAAAGACAACAGCACTATCATTGATGGTGCCGGTGATCACGAAGCTATCACAGCGCGTGTGAATGAGATCCGCGTTCAGGTTGAAAATACAACTTCTGATTACGATCGGGAAAAGCTGCAAGAGCGTGTTGCCAAGCTGGCAGGCGGCGTTGCAGTTATCAAGGTTGGCGCAGCCACCGAGATCGAAATGAAAGAGAAGAAAGCACGTGTTGAAGATGCGCTGCATGCCACGCGCGCTGCTGTAGAAGAAGGCGTGGTTGCTGGTGGCGGTGTTGCTCTGGTTCGCGCGCTGATGGAAATCAGTGGCCTTAAAGGTGACAACGAAGATCAGACTCACGGCATCAACGCTGCGCTTCGCGCAATGGAGGCGCCGCTGCGTCAGATCGTCAGCAATGCCGGAGACGAAGCTTCAGTCGTACTTGAAAAAGTTAAGGCCGGTAAAGGCAACTATGGTTACAACGCTGCTACGGGCGAGTACGGTGACATGATCGCAATGGGAATTCTTGACCCGGCGAAAGTGACACGGACAGCGCTGCAGGCGGCTGGTTCAGTTGCAGGCCTAATGATTACCACTGAAGTGATGATTACCGATTCTGCCGAAGAAGGCGGTGGTGGTGGCGGTATGCCTGATATGGGCGGCATGGGTGGAATGGGCGGCATGGGCGGCATGATGTAAGCTCAGTCACCAAGATAAATTAAAACCCCACTTTTTAGTGGGGTTTTTTTTGCCTTGAATATGCTGGATAAATTCCGATAATGTATTTTCCTGTCCCGTTTTTTCCACAAAGGTGTACAATAAGCTTGGTTTTATAACAGCAATTTTATAACTGAGGGGAGAGAGCCATGATTCTCGAATTTATTTTTAGATGGGCACACGTACTATTCGGAATAACCTGGATTGGTATGCTGTATTACTTTAATTTTGTGCAGGGCGAATACTTCAAGGAAGCAGAGGCTGACGCCAAATCCGACGCTATGAAAAAGTTGGCTCCACGTGCACTTTGGTGGTTCCGCTGGGGCGCCATGTTTACCTTTATTACGGGCCTGTATTTACTCCATGCTGTTGGAGCGACCAGAGATTTTGTGGGTATGCCCATCATCTGGATCGGTGCAGTTGCCGGTATCTTCATGTTCCTGAACGTATGGCTGGTGATCTGGCCTGCTCAGCAAGTAGTACTGGGTATGAAAGAGGGTGACGGACCAGCATCGGCGGCAAAGGCTGGCTTGGCTTCTCGGACCAATACCCTGTTCTCAGGCCCAATGTTGTTTGGTATGTTGGGTTCCAAGCATCTATACATCGCGGACGTTAGCGCGATGGGTTTTTATGCCTGCCTCGCTTTGATCGTCGTCCTTCAAGCCAACGCTCTTTTCGGCAAAATGGGCCCTATGGCCAGCGTAAAAGGTGTTATCCACTGCAGCATAGCGTTAACCGCTGCGGTCTGGGCACTGCTCGCGTTCGTGTAAACACGTTGTAGCAATCCAAAGCCGAGGTCAATCCCTCGGCTTTTTTATGCCTGCTTTGTGTTAGTTAATGCCCGGAATATTCTGCCAAGGGGTGTTTAACTAGGGGTATAATTTCCCAACTATACTTGATGGTGCTTTAACCCATGGCGCACGACGATCTAGATCATATTCCAGCAATCACGGCGACCAGAGATGGTGTACCCAGGAACCCAAGGGCCAACACTCGTGGTTCACAGTCCGCCTCGAAAGGTCGCAAACCAGAACGTCCGTCCTCTGCTGAGGGAGTAGGTCTGTTCGCTCGCTTGTTTATCACTGTGGCATTGGTTGTAGGAGCCGTAGCCTGCGCATGGGCCTGGCAGCTACAGGAACGATTGGAGCAGAGTGGCCATCTACTCGAACGCTATGAGGAGCGCATTAGTGACTTGGAAGATCGCCTGTCAGATACCGATGAAGGTTTAAATCAGAACAGCGCCACTATGGCAGTGAAAATTAAAGAGCTCTACTCCGAGGTAGACAAATTATGGGCGTCCGCCTGGCGAAAAAACAAGGCGCAAATAGAAGCCTTGCAAAAGCAGGGAGCCAGTACCACCAAAAAAGCCGCCAGTAGCGAGAAAGTATTGGCCAGCAATCAAACTCAGCTAAAGAGCATGACGGCTGATATAGCTAAGTTGAAATCCGTGACGGGCGATTTAGACCGCCTGATGGCGAGTGCGAAAACCAATCAAGCCGAAGTTGAGCGGGTAGCCGATACGCTCAATCGCATGAATCTGGACATTGCCAAACTGGACAAAGAAGTGCAAGGCAACGAAGAATGGACACGTTCAGTAGACGCCTTCCGCCGCCAGGTCAATTCTACCCTGACGCGCCTGCAGGCATCCATTCGGTCCCTAGAGGCTGCACCCTAGCCGTTATTGATCCAGGTAGCGTATTCGCCACAGCACGTAGGGCTTTGGCGTCGTTGGTAGGGGTGTTCGAATGATTAGGCGCTTTATAGCCGGTTTCGAGCACCCCTACCAACGACTCCGAAGCTCGGGCCTCCAGCAAAACCAAACACCAAACACCCGCAAAATAGACAACCCCCAAGCCCCCAAGTGTATAATACCTGGACAGGTTCCATCCCCCGCATCAAGGACCACCAATCATGACAGTTATTCGCCAGGACGATTTGATCGACAGCGTAGCCGACGCACTGCAGTTTATTTCCTACTACCACCCAGTCGACTTTGTCCAAGCGGTACACCAGGCCTACGAGCGCGAACAAAATCCAGCAGCTCGCGATGCCATGGCCCAAATACTGATCAACTCCAGGATGTGTGCGCAGGGGCATCGGCCCATCTGCCAAGACACAGGCATAGTGACAGTCTTCCTGAAGATAGGAATGAACGTTCAATGGGACGCCACAATGTCAGTGGCAGATATGGTGAATGAGGGCGTTCGTCGAGCCTACACCCACCCAGACAATATCCTTCGGGCTTCTATACTGGCCGATCCCGCCGGTGCCAGAGCGAACACAAAAGACAATACTCCAGCCGTTATTCACATGGAAGTCGTCGAAGGCAATACCCTTGATGTGCAGGTCGCTGCAAAAGGTGGAGGCTCAGAAAACAAATCCAAAATGGCAATGTTGAACCCCTCGGACAGCATAGTAGATTGGGTTGTGAAAACGGTTCCGACGATGGGGGCGGGTTGGTGCCCACCGGGCATGCTGGGCATAGGTATCGGCGGCACTGCCGAAAAAGCGGCATTGATGGCGAAAGAATCATTGATGGAGCCTGTGGATATCCAAGAGCTTCGAGAGCGTGGACCGGCGAACAGAGCCGAAGAACTTCGTTTGGAAATAATGGACGCCGTGAATAAATTGGGCATTGGCGCTCAGGGGTTGGGAGGATTGACCACGGTACTCGATGTTAAAGTGATGGATTACCCAACCCATGCTGCTTCACTCCCCGTAGTCATGATTCCGAACTGTGCAGCAACCCGACATGCGCATTTCGTGCTGGATGGAACTGGCCCTTCTCTGCAGACACCGCCGGATCTCGACGATTGGCCCGATATAACTTGGGAAGTCGGAGAGAATGTTCGCCGAGTGGATCTTAACTCGGTGACTCCTCAAGAGGCCGCGACTTGGAAGCCCGGTGATACCTTATTGCTCTCAGGAAAAATGCTCACAGGTCGAGATGCTGCGCACAAGAAGATGAAAGAGCTCATAGAAAGCGGCGAGGGCTTGCCACCGGAAGTGGATTTGAAAGGGCGCTTTATCTATTACGTAGGGCCAGTCGACCCCGTGCGTGATGAAGTTATGGGCCCAGCTGGTCCAACAACCGCAACACGCATGGATAAGTTTACCGACTTTATTCTCGAACAGACTGGCCTCCTTGGCATGATTGGTAAAGCAGAGCGCGGGGCTGTTGGTATTGCAGCCATCAAGAAACATAAAGCTGTTTATCTTATGGCCGTTGGTGGGGCTGCTTATCTGGTATCGAAGGCAATCACGGCTGCCAAGGTAGTCGCTTTTCCCGAAATGGGGATGGAAGCCATTTACGAGTTTGAAGTCAAAGACATGCCGGTCACTGTAGCGGTAGATACTAACGGCATATCGATTCACGATATCGGACCAAAAATCTGGCAAGCCAAGATAGAAGAGCAGGCCCTGGAGCTTGTCTAACACCTTTTACTGGCATGACTACGAAACCTTTGGAACTGATCCTTCCCGGGACAGAGCTGTGCAATTTGCTGGCCTGCGCACTGATAGCGATTTAAACATTATTGGCGAGCCGCTGGTCATATTCTCAAGGCCTGCCAATGACGTTCTGCCGCACCCGCAAGCCTGCTTGATTACTGGCATCACTCCGCAGAAAGCACTTGAAGAAGGCGTTCCGGAGTGCGAGTTTATCGGTAAAATTCTTGACGAGCTGGGCCGTCCCGGAACCTGTGGAGTAGGCTACAACTCTTTGCGGTTTGATGACGAAGTGACCCGCTACACTCTGTACCGTAATTTCCATGATGCGTATTCCAGGGAGTGGCAAAATGGTAATTCCCGCTGGGATATTATCGATATGGTCCGGGCAGCCAACGCGCTTAGACCCCAAGGGATTGAATGGCCGGAGCGAGAAGATGGCCTACCCAGCTTTAGATTGGAGCAACTTACAGCCGCCAATGGCATCAGCCATGAAGCGGCCCACGATGCCCTGTCCGATGTTCATGCGACCATTGCCATGGCGCGTCTGATAAAAGAGAAGCAGCCGCGGCTGTTCGATTACCTGATCAACCATCGCGACAAGCGCTCCGCCATGGATCAGCTCGACATTGCGGCGATGAAACCTGTGCTTCATGTATCGGGCATGTTTGGGGCTGTTCGCCATAATATTGGCTTGATCGTTCCTCTGGCACTGCATCCAAGCAACAAAAATGAAGTGATTTGCTTTGACCTGAGCAGTGACCCGAGCATCTTGTTCGATCTTCCTCCGGAGGAAATCTCCGATCTGTTATACACGCAGACCGTTGAATTACCCGAAGGTGTCGAACGCCCGGGGCTGAAATCAGTTCATATCAATCGCTGTCCTGTCCTTGTCACAGCAAAGATGGCGGATCCTGCCACTGCCCTGAGACTGGGCATCAGTGGTGATACTTGCAGGGCACATCTTGCCGCTTTACGAGAATATCGTGACAAGGATGCTCTGGGTTTTAATCAAAAGGTGCAGCAAGTTTACAGTGGGAGAAAATTTCCCCCTCAAACCGATCCAGACCGCATGCTGTACAGCGGCGGCTTTTTCAAGGACACAGACAAACGCTTGATGGATCAGATCCGCCAGAGTACGCCTGCTGAACTTGCCACCCACAGCTTTCCTTTTGAAGACTCTCGATTGGCTGAAATGCTGTTCCGCTATCGCGCGCGGAACTATCCTGGAAGTCTTTCCGCGGATGAGCAAGCGCAGTGGGAGGAGCACCGCTTTGCCTATCTTACCGAACCCGACGGCGGAGCCGGCCTTTGTCTGGAAGAGTTTCATCACCTAGTCGATGAATTATTAGCGGGCGACACGCTGTCAGATGACCAGCAGAATATCCTCCATCAGCTCTTAGAGTACTCAGATACTTTGTTGAGCTAGGCTATCTTTGGTATTTCAACCATGGGCAGAAGCCTGCCCGCCACTTATACTATCCTCACAATAATGGATGGATACGTTGGGGTGAGCTCCATCGTGAATCGCGGAGAAGTACAGCGTGCAGTTTGCCGGAAGTCATATTTTATCTGTTGGGCTGTTTCAGCGTGAAGATGTGCAGCGAATCTTTGCGGTGGCGGATCAAATGGAACCCTATGCTCGCAGGCGGCGCAGAACCAAGGTGCTCGACGGCGCAATTCTCGGGGCAATGTTTTTTGAACCCAGCACTCGAACTCGGGTAAGTTTCGGCAGCGCCTTCAATTTGCTAGGGGGTGAGGTTAGGGAGACTACCGGCATCGAAAACTCCGCTATTGCCAAGGGCGAGTCACTATACGATACAGCGCGAGTACTCAGTGGTTATTCTGATGTGATCGCTATGCGCCACCCGGCAGAAGGGTCGGTCGGTGAGTTTGCGGCCGCCAGCCGAGTCCCGGTTATCAATGGCGGAGATGGCAGCAATGAACATCCCAGCCAGGCTTTGCTCGATCTTT